>JBAXCT010000131.1:0-6275 GCA_037141375.1 Chthoniobacterales bacterium
CGGTGGAAGCCGAGGACAGCGAGAGGGTCAAGGAGATCGGCCGCAACGTGCTCACCTTGGCCGAGGCCATCAACGTGCGCAAATCTGTCGTCGCCCGGAGCAACAGCATCGTGGAAAAAGCCGACGCACGCCACTGGGACGCCGTGCGTCGTGAGTTCGACGGCGCGCTGCAGGATGTGAACCAGGCCATGGCCGAACTGAATGACGAGCAACTGGCTCAATTGGTCAGCCTCGGAGGTTGGTTGCGCGGCACCGAGGCCCTCACCTCGATCGTCGGGGGAAAATACTCAAGCGAGCGCGCCGAGCTGCTGCACCAGCCCTTGCTCGTGGATTATTTCCTGAAACAGCTCGACATCATGAGCCCGCGGCTCCGCCGCAACGAGCTGGTCGGGAAAATACGGATCTCTCTCGGACGCATCGACCCTCTGGTCAGCAGGTCTTCGGGCGAAGAGATCACTCGGGAGGCAGTAGCCGAAATCCACAATATCACCGCCTCAATGGTCAAGCTGATCCGTCCCCAAGCCGATTGAACCGATGCGCCGCATGAAACTTCTCCCCTGCAAAATCTCCCTGCGCATTCCCAGCCTCATCGCGTGTGCCGCCGCTCTGCTGGCTCCCGCGCTGGCCTACGTGGATGACGCCATGTCATTTGCTTACGAGGCGGCCAATCCTTACGCGGAAAAAGGCTGGATCATCCGGGAGGACGCCTGGGGCGGCGATCTGGGGAAGGGTGAGAAGAAAGCGGTCACCGCACAATTGTTCCGTGGCAACAGCTACACGTTTTTCCTCGCCACCGATGTGGAGACCGCATCGCTGCGCGTCAACGTCTACGACGCCGAGGGCAATCTCGCAGAGCTGAAATCGTGGCAGCGCGGCCAGTTCGCCTATGCGGAGGTCAAGCCGCGGGCCACCGGAACCTACTACCTCGTCGTCGAGGTGGTCTCCTCGCCGGAAGAGCGCACGGGTTGGGCGCTGGTCTACGGGTTCCAACGCTGACCCGTCGATGGAGAGCACCACGCTTCATTTCGACAACGCCCGGGCGGCAGCCGCCCTTTACCACAACGATGAGC
Source organism: Chthoniobacterales bacterium (assembly GCA_037141375.1). Lineage (GTDB taxonomy): Bacteria > Verrucomicrobiota > Verrucomicrobiia > Chthoniobacterales > JACTMZ01 > JACTMZ01. Next base: position 1,071 of record JBAXCT010000131.1, read on the forward strand.
GCTTGTTGCGCGAGATGGAACAGGAACTCGGCGTGCAAGTGGCATCGCGCGAAGGCTGGATCCGCATCGAAGGTGAAAAAGACAAGCTGGACCAAGCATCGCTGATCTTCACACAGTTGGACGAGGCTCGGCGGCGCGGCGCGGCCATCGGGCGCGAGGAATTCCGCTACGCCCTGCGAGGTGCGGCGGCGGGTGGAGAGAATGGAAGTGTAACGGAATTGGCCGCAGAGCGCATTATCTGCTCGGCCCGCAAGCCCCCCGTTACCCCGAAAACGGCGGGGCAACGCGACTATGTGCGCGCCATCCGTGAGCAGGATGTGGTCTTTGGCGTCGGACCGGCCGGCACCGGAAAAACCTATCTCGCCATGGCCATGGCCGTGGCCTCGTTGAAAAAAGAACAGGTGAGCCGCATCGTCCTGACCCGCCCGGCCGTCGAGGCAGGCGAAGCGCTCGGATTTCTTCCCGGCGCGCTGGAAGAAAAAATCCTGCCCTACCTGCGACCGCTCTACGACGCGCTCTACGACATGCTCGAGACCGAGGAGATCCAGAAGTTCATGGACCGAGGCATCATCGAAATCGCCCCCCTCGCCTACATGCGCGGACGCACGCTGAACCACTCTTTTGTCGTGCTCGACGAGTCGCAGAACACGACCGCCGAGCAGATGTTCATGTTCCTCACCCGGCTCGGCAACGGGTCGAAATGCGTCATCACCGGAGACCGCACGCAGATTGATCTACCGCGCCACCGGCGTTCCGGTTTGCTCGAGGCAGTCGAGGTGCTCAAGAACGTCGACGGCATCGCCATCCGTACACTCGGTCAAAAAGACGTGGTCCGACACCCATTGGTCCAATCCATCATCAAAGCCTACGAGGCGCACCGCGAAGCGTCCGAGGCAGGTGCCGAATCCTGATGCCTGAACTGCTCGTCCTCGCTGCCGGCATGGGCAGCCGCTATGGCGGATTAAAGCAACTCGACCCGGTTGGTCCGGGCGGCGAGACCTTGCTCGATTACTCGGTCTACGATGCCATTCGGGCGGGCTTCTCTCGGGCGGTGTTCTTGATCCGGCGCGATATAGAGCAGGAGTTCCGCGCCAAGGTCGGTGCGCGATACGAGGGGAAAATTCCTGTCGCATACGCATTCCAAGCATTGGACGAGTTGCCAGGCGGATTTGTCTGCGCGGCGAACCGCACGAAACCTTGGGGCACTGCGCACGCGATCTGGTGCGCACGCCGCGCCATCCAAGCCCCGTTCGCGGCGATCAATGCCGACGACTTTTACGGCGCGGACACATACCGTGTTATGTCGGACTTTCTCAATTCGGTCGACCCGGAGTCGAAACCTGCCCGGTTTGCCATGGCCGCCTTCCGGCTCGAGCGCACGCTCAGCACGCACGGCAGCGTGGCCCGTGGAATTTGCGAGATCGGGCCAGGGCAGATGCTGGCCGGCGTGGAGGAGTTGACGCAAATTGCCCGTCGTGACGACGGCGCCATTGCTTGCGGCAAGCGCATCCTGGCTCCGAATTCACCGGTCTCGATGAACTTCTGGGGTTTCACCAGTGAGGTCTTCCCTCTGCTCGAAGAAAGTCTCGCCGGTTTTCTCCGTGCACATTCTGCCAGCGAGAGGGACGAGTGTTACATCCCGAGCGCAGTGGGAGAAATGATCGCCCGCGGGCAAGCCGATGTCTGTCTGCTGGAGACCTCGAGCGATTGGTTCGGTGTAACTTACCGAGAGGATCGCGATCATGTCGTCCAAAGCATCGGAGCGCTGGTGCGAGCAGGCAAATATCCGGAAGCACTCTAACAACTCGATGGATTGACATCTCCTCACCAAGAACGGAACTTAAGAAATGGCTAGCTGGGCATAAGCAACTGCCAATCCAATGAGGATCAGAAGATTCAAAAGCCGCGAGGTTCGCATCAAGCGCCGGGAGGAAAGAAACATCTTCCGCCGCAACCTCCTGCCGATGGCTTGGGCCGTATCCTTGCTGGGTTGGATCGCACTGATGGTGATGAGTATCTCCTTTCTGATCAACGGCACATGGCCACGCCAGTTCAATGCCCTCTCGTGGGGGCTGGTCCTCCTGCCCGTCGTATTGACGATCCTCGGATGGATGAGGGGCCACTACAACCCAGAGCTAGAGGAACCTTAGTCTGTTTTTGTCGCCGGGACCAACGCGGAGGTTGGCAAAGGCGGCAGTGCCAACAAACCGGATCTCTTGGGCCACGCCTTGCGCCTGATGAGACCGCGCATGACCAAGTGATCGTGCAGCACCGCAGCGATGACTCGCCCGGTGCGCTTGCTGTCTTGGGTCACGCCTTTGTCTCCAATCGAAATGGTGGACATAGCTCCCCCGGCGACTGCTCCGGCGAGAACCGGGAGTGTGATGGGAACAGGCATGATGAGACTGGTGACGAGGCCAGGTTCGTGATTGCTTCCGCCGGTCGTTCGGCAGGTGATCCACGGTTTTTTGCGCGAGGCTTCGAGATTGTAAATTTTGACCGCGGTTTCCAGACGGGAGCGGCCCAAGCCGAAGCCGATGCCAAGACGGAGCGCTCTGCTGCCCTGGTTGGCGAACAGGACAACGCCCTCGAGCAGGAGACCTTTTTCCGGCGCGGGATCCCCCGCCTTGAGGATGCCGGTTGAGGCGACCAAATCGTTTCCGCGAGATAACACGCCGTCCAAGATGAGTTGGCCGACTTTGGACCGGACATCCTCACCAAGCGTCGCCGGGGCAACTTGGAAATCGGCCTTCGATGCGACGGCAAAGGGTCGCACGTAGAGAGCGACCGGGCGAACCCTCGGGGCCAAGCTGGCATTCTCCTTTTCATCGATCACGCTGACCGAGGAGCAACCGGCCATCAAAAGAAAAAATGGGACGAGTCGGAAAAATTTCATGGGTTCAATTGCAACCGCGCGAAAGAGGCGCGACGATGGAAATCGGCTTTCCCTTCCTGCGGAGGAAAGCACGAGAGTAACGGTGTCGCGCCCACCGACGCGTAGTCATAACGTCCTGCCAGAATTTCATACTGCGACGGCGGTCCGTTGATGGCAAGCGCGCTACGGGGAACGGAGATGACCGCCCGCCAGCCATGCGTTGTCGGGGCACCAGTCGCCATGATCCCGCCCGCTTGGCCCGAGGCCTCCATCGGTTGGCGGTAGCCTCGGAAAAAATATGCCGTCTTGAGGCCAGCGGGTGTGGCGTGCACCTCAAGGTAAGAGGGGTTCCCGTTCTCCCCGACAAAGATTTCCACCACATCCCCGATCAGGAAGTGGTCCAGGCCATCCTTCTCCCCCGGCGAAACGATGCGGTCATCGTGGCAGACAAACTCGAACAGGATCCGGTCCTCGTTCCAGAAGGCGCGCAGCGCTGTATCCTGCACCGTCGACATCCCAACACCGCAGAGCGAGACGGGCGCACATCGATTCCACAGATCCTGCCGGGACACCAGTTTCGGGACATCAGCGGGGGTAATATATTCGGCCGCAAGGGATGGAGCAGAAACAGAAGACAGAGCCATGCAAAGGACCGCAAAAATAAGATGTATCTCATCGGCGGCAAAAGAAAAAGCGCCCGCCAATCACAGAGATCAAGGCGCAGAACGCGCCGAAATGGAATGACAAACCCGCGCCCGGGGTTAGATTGAGAGGAATCCGGGGCGTAGCTTAGCTTGGTAGAGCGCCTGCTTTGGGAGCAGGAGGTCGCTGGTTCGAATCCAGTCGCCCCGATTTCATCCGAACGAGGGGTTCAGCGCAGAGCCGCAAACAAACCGGCCGCCTTGTGCAAGGTCTCCTCGTATTCCAGCCGGGGATCGGAGTCTGCGACGATGCCGGCACCAACGCCATAGCTGGCCAGCCCCGCTCTCACCACGAGGGTGCGGATTGCAATACTGAAGACGGCCCGCCCCCGCCAATCGATGAAGCCCAGCGCACCGGTGTAGATACCGCGCGGAGACTCTTCCAGTTCGGCGATAATTTCCCGCGCGCGTTTCTTCGGGGCGCCAGTGATCGATCCTCCGGGATAGCAAGCCCGCAGGGCCTGTAGCGTGCTCACCTCATCGCGCAATGTCCCTTCGACTGTGGAAACAAGATGGTGGACATGCTCGAACGTCTCGAGCGCGCAGAGGGCCGTAACTTTCACACTGCCATAAGCGCATACCTGCCCGAGGTCACTACGCTCGAGATCTGTGATCATGACCAACTCGGCTCTCTCCTTGGCAGAGCAGAGAAGTTCTCTCGCCGCCTCGGCATCGGCACCCGCCTCGTGTTCGCGCACGCGGGTACCCTTGATCGGGCGCGTTAGGATCCGGCTCCCGTCGATGCTGACGAAAGATTCGGGCGATGCGCTGACGACGGCTGTGTCACCGAGGCGGAGAAACGCGGAACAGGGGGCGGGGCTGACCTTACGCAACCGTAGAAAAAAATCGCCCGGCTCACGCTCCCAAGGTGCGGTCAGCGTGTGCGTGAGGTTGACCTGATAAATGTCCCCTGCGGCGATGTATTCCTGCGCGCGGCGCACGCGTTCGATCCAGAGACCTTGGGAAACAACGGCGCGGAAATCGGTATAGGCAACGGCGCGTCCAGGGACGGAGAGATCCGGTTTCGCCCGCGACCAGGAAGGAAAAACTCCGAACCGAAAGTTGCCCTGATAGTCGAACCATCCAGCCAAGCCACCCTCGGGCGCCGCTCGGCATCCCGACTGCCAGCATTCCTCCAATTTTCCCCAATCCTCCCAACCCCCTTCAATCACACGCTCAGGCGCGCTGGCAATGAGGGCTGGCCGGCCGAAGGCAATACCGTCGAATACGGCACCCTCCGCGCCACCGAGCAACACGTCAGCGGCAGCTTCTACCGCCGCAAGTTTGCCATTCGGACCGCGCATGGCTGCATCTTGGGTTGGAAAGCCTTTCCTTTTCAAGGACCCCCGCGTTAAAGTGCATAGAGCTATGCGCCCCACATTCATGGTCCTGCTGGCCGTCGCGTTGGCCGCCGCCGCTCGGGCGCAGGAAGAACCGCTGCCCGCGCCCCAGGTCACCGAGCAGGCGGCTGGAGAAGCCCCGAGCGCCGAACTGATCGTCGACCCGGAGAAAAGCGCGGTCACCGAGCCAGCCCTCGCGCCCGGTGAGGAGCCCCTTCCATCCATGGACGGCAAGCTGCCGGGCGAGGAAAATATTTTCGGTAAGGACCTGTTCGGCGGCAGCGACGAT
>JBAXCT010000132.1:0-6210 GCA_037141375.1 Chthoniobacterales bacterium
CACCCTCTGCGTTGTTCCTGCCCCTGAGCCAGCCCCCTACTTCCGCAGCCACAACCCGACGGCGAGACAAACCAGTCCAACGAGCGCAGCCCCGCCGTTGCCGAAGAAGTGCGGCGGGAGTTGGAAAACTTCCGCCGGCAGAAGCCCCGCCAGCGCAATACCTAGGGCCAGCAGGGCGAGACCGATGAGAACATTGCCGATCAGCCGCGCATGTCCGCGCACATCGAATTCATCCATCAGCACATGCCGCCACCGAACCCCGATTTTTTCAAACAAAAACTGTTGCCCTCCGCCTGATGCCTGCCCAAACTAGGATTGTTATGGAATCTCTCCAAATCCTGAGTCCGGGTCAATACAGCTTGGTTTACAACATGCTGAGTTTGACCATCGCCGCCATGGGTGCATCCACCGCGTTCTTCTTTTTGTCGCGCGGTTCGGTGCTGCCCAAATACCGTCCGGCCCTCGTTGTTTCGGGCCTCGTCACCCTCATCGCGTGCTATCATTACTTCCGCATCTTCATTAGTTGGACCGGTGCGTTCGATTTGGGTGAGGCGGGATATGTGGCCTCCGGCGAGCCGTTCAACGACGCCTACCGCTATGTCGACTGGCTACTCACAGTGCCTCTACTCCTCGTCGAGTTGGTCGCCGTGCTTGCGCTGTCGAAAAGCGTGACCCGCTCGCTGCTCAACCGACTGATCATCGCCGCCGTATTGATGATTGGTCTCGGTTACCCCGGCGAAATATCCGCCGATTCCGGCTCACGTTGGCTGTGGTGGACATTGAGCATGATTCCGTTCCTCTACATTCTCTATGTGTTGTGGATCGAACTTTCGAAATCCTTGGACCGTCAGCCCGAGTCGGCCCGCGGCCTGATCAGTGCGGCCCGCAGCCTGATTCTCGTCAGTTGGGCCTTTTATCCGATCGCGTTCATGCTCCCGATGCTCGGCCTCGGCGCACCCGGCTCGATCAACGTCGGACTACAAATCGGCTACAGCATCGCCGACATCGTGGCGAAGTGCGGTCTCGGCATCTATGTCTACTTCATCGCCCGCGCCAAGTCGGCCGAAGAAGACCCGGCGTACGCCTCGGCCTCGCACTAAAAGCTATCCCTTTGACTCATTGCGGCCGGGGCTCCACAGCCCCGGCCGTTTTTTTTCCGTGTCGATCCCTCCTCGTACAGCAGTGCCCCGCCCGGACGACCGACTCGCACTCGTCGAGCAACTTCTCGCCGACGCCACCCGCACGCCTGGTCGGCTCGGCCAAAGCGCCGCCTACCTCATCGAGCACCCCGGTAAACGTGTGCGCGCCCGACTCTGCCTCGACCTCGCGGACAGCCTGCAAATTCCTCCTGAACACGGCATCGCGCTCGCCGCCACCGTTGAACTCCTCCACAACGCCTCGCTCGTCCTCGACGATGTGCAGGACAATGACGAGATGCGCCGCGGTCGCGCCAGCATCTGGCGAACCTTCGGCCGCAGCCAGGCAATCAACCTCGGCACCTTCCTCATCGCGCAATCTGCCGCCCTCGCCGCACCCCTCTCTGGCATCGGTTCACTTTTTGCCACGACTCTTCGCGACGCGACCGCCGGACAATCCGCGGAGATCGACTTCCACACCGCAACACCGACGCTCCCCGCTTACGAAAAAATGGCCGAAGCAAAGACCGGCGCCCTCTTTGCGCTGGCCGCGCAGTCCGCCGCCACCCTTGCCCGCCTGCCGGAAAACCTCTCGGAAAATATCGGTCGGTCCTTCGCACGTCTCGGGGCCGCCTACCAAATCCAAGACGACCTAGCGGACGCCTTCGGTCTCAAAGGCCGCAGCCGTGCGGGACTCGACCTCCGCGAAGGCAAAGCCAACAGCCTTGTCCTCTTCCAGCTTGCTCTGCACCCGGACGATGGTGTCGCTTTGCTTGCCTTCCAGCGCGACTCGCTGGCCCGCGCCGACGATGCGCAACTCGAAGCGTGGCTCCAGCAACTGTTTGCGTCGGGTGCCGTTGCCGCCGCGCAGGAACACCTCCACCTCCTCTGCGACGAAATTACCGACGCATCCGCCCACCTCCCAGCACCCTTCGCCCAGCACCTCGCGGCCCTTGCTGCCGGCATCCGCGAACCCGCCGTCTTCCAACGAACAGCGAATCCGGTTAGTTGTAGCGACGGTCTATGACTGTCGCATCTTCCTCCCGCCATTCTCTCGTCATTGGCTCCGGCTTCGGCGGGCTCGCCGCCGCGCTGCGACTGCGCGCCCTCGGGCATGAAGTCACTTTGCTGGAACGCCAACCCGACCATGGAGGACGCGCCCGCGTTTTCCACCGCGACGGATTTTTCTACGATGCCGGTCCGACCGTCCTGACCGCCCCGTTTCTTTTCGACGAACTTTTCGCCCTCTTCGGAGAAAAGCGCGCCGATAGTATCGAGTTTCTTCCCGTCAAACCGTGGTATCGAATGATCGACCACGAAGGCCGCACGTTCGATTACGGTGGCACGGTCGAGGACACCCTGCGCGAGGTCGCCAAATTCAATCCGCTCGATCAGCGCGGGTATCTCAAGCTCCTCGAAAAATCCCGCCAGCTCTACGAAACGGGCTTCACCAAGCTTGCCGCCGAGCCGTTCAGCTCGCTCACGGACATGATCCGCATACTTCCCGATCTTGTCCGACTCCGCGGCGACCGCACGGTCTACGATCTTGTTTGCCGTCACCTGCGCGATCCGTCGCTGCGCATGTTTTTCAGCATCCAACCACTGCTTGTCGGCGGCAACCCCTTTGACACCTCCTGCCTCTACTCTCTCATCCACTACCTCGAGCGCGAGTGGGGTGTCTGGTTCCCTCGCGGCGGCACCGGAGCGCTCATCGATGCCCTGCTGGCTCTCGGACGCCGCCATGGCGTGCAATTCCAAAACGACGCCACGGTCGATGAAATCCTCATCCGCGATGGACGCGCTGCCGGCGTGCGCCTTGAGAGCGGCCAAACAATCGAAGCCGGCCTCGTCGTGGCCAACGCCGACCCGCCCACGGTTTACCGCGAACTCATTCCTTCGGAGCATCGCCGCGTTTGGACCGATGCCAAACTCGCCCGCCGCAAATATTCGATGGGCCTCTTCGTCCTCTACTTTGCCACCGATCGCCGTTACGAGGACGTCGCCCACCACACGATCCTTTTCGGACCGCGCTACCGCGGACTTCTCGACGACATTTTCCGTCGCGGCAAACTCGCCGACGATTTCAGCCTCTACCTGCACCGCCCCACCGCCACCGATCCATCGATGGCGCCCGATGGACACGACACCTTCTACGTGCTTTCGCCTGTGCCCAATCTTCAGCATGGCATCAACTGGGACAGCGAAGGGCCGCGCTACGCGCAGCGCGTCCTCGCACAACTGCAAAAAACTGTCCTGCCCGACCTCGACCGTCACCTCGTCTCCCAATTTCACATCACGCCGCAATACTTCAAAGATGCGCTTCTCACGACGCACGGCACCGGATTTTCCATCGCCCCCGTCCTCACGCAATCCGCGTGGTTCCGCTTCCATAACCAAAGCGAGGACGTGCCCGGTCTCTATTTCGTCGGAGCCGGCACGCATCCCGGCGCAGGCATGCCCGGCGTCCTGAGTTCGGCCAAGGTCGTGGAGAACCTTCTCCGCCGCGCGGCATGAACGCGTCCGAGGAAATCCTCGCCCGCGCGGGCAAAAGTTTTCACCTCGCCGGAAAATTTCTTCCGTCCGCACGCCGGGCCGCCGCCACGCAACTCTACGCCTTCTGCCGCGGGCTCGATGATCTCGCCGACGAAACCGGCGATGCCGCGCAAATCGAATCCGTCGCCACTGCGCTCGTAGCCAACGATCACTCCCATCCTCTCGCCGATCTCTATCTTACGCTGGAAAACTCTGATCCCGCCCCCGCCATCGCCCTCGCCCGTGCTTTGCGCGACGACACGGGACCGATTGAGATCTCGGACGAACGCGAACTGCTGCGCTACTGCCACGGCGTCGCGGGCACCGTTGGATTGATGATGGCTCGCGTGCTGGGAGCAACCGATCCCGCCGCCGCATGGCACGCCATCGACCTGGGTATCGCTCTTCAGCTCACCAACATTGCCCGCGATACCCGCGAGGACGCCGACCGCGGGCGTCGTTACATCCCCGCCACATGGCTCGATCTTCCGCCTTCATCGATTCGTGACGCTCCCGATACCGTCCACCAAAGCGCGATGCACTGCCTCGCGCTGGCCGAACCCTATTACGCCAGCGGGATTGCAGGTCTGGCCTATCTGCCGACAGAGTCGCGCCGCGGCATCCTCATCGCCGCGCGGGTTTACCGTGAGATCGGAGCGGAGTTGCGCCGCCGCGGACCGCAACGTGACAACGATCGCTCGGTGGTTCCCTCGTGGCGCAAGGCGGCGGTGGTGGCGGGATCACTAATCACGTCGGCGCCTTGGACTATCCCCGTGCCGCCGCATAAAAAAGCCCTGCACCGCGACCTCGCTGGTTCGGTCGGGTCGCACACATGAAGCCCGAATACGACATCGCTTTCGCCGGCGCCGGACTCGCGGGACTAAGCCTCGCCGTGCGCTTGGCGGCTCTTCCAGATCCTCCGCGTATGCTGCTCATCGATCCGCAGGCGGACGAATCTCGCGACCGCACTTGGTGTCACTGGCATCTTCACAACGACCCGTTCGAGTCCGCCATCACCCACCGCTGGCATCGTTGGAGTGTTGGCAACAATGGTAAAATGGCCACCGCCGCCACCGAGCACGCTCCGTACGCACGTATTCCTTCGGACCGCTTCCGCCAGCTGGCCAGTGAAAAATTACAGGACTGCCCGCAGGCGGAATTCCTTCGCGGCGTTTCTGTGACCTCCGTTGAAGAGGCCAACGATCGTGCCGTGCTGCACCTCTCCGATGGGCGCCGTGTCGAATCCGCATGGGCCTTTGATAGCCGCCCTCCGCGCCATAATGACGCGCCATGGCGCCAGATTTTCCGCGGGCTTGAACTCCACTCCCCCACCGCCAACCTCGATACCGGCACCGTCACCCTCATGGATTTTCAATCCGCCGGCGCCGAGGGCATCCGCTTCTTCTACGTTCTGCCCCTCGACCCGCACACCGCGCTTGTCGAGGACACCTGGCTTGTTCCATCGGGAAGGACACCGCATTTTTCAGACGACGAAATCATTTCCTACACCACAAAAACGCTTGAGCCGTCCCATTGGCAAATCCGTCACCGCGAAGAAGGAAACCTTCCCATGGGTCTCTCGGTCTCAGCGTCCTCAGCGCTCTCTGGGGTGAGCACCCCCAACCACATCATCTCCTGGGGAACCGCCGGCGGCGCCGTGCGCGCCTCTTCCGGTTATGCTTTTTCCCGCGTGCAGCGCGCATGCGATCGCATGACTGCCGCTTGGGTGCGGAACGGACGCCCCGATCGCGCCGCCGTGCACAGCTCGCGTCTGCTCGAATGGATGGATCGGGTTTTTCTGCGCGCCATGGGCGACCATCCGGAACGCGTTCCGGAGTATTTCGTGCGTCTCTTCGAACGTGTCCAACCCGAAGCCCTCGTCCGCTTCCTTGAGTCGGACCCGCGACCCACGGATATTCTGCAGGTGATGCGTGCCTTGCCCGCCACTCCTTTTTTGCGCGGCGCCCTCCGATGAGCGATTGGTTACCCTCATTCCAGCGCCGCCACACCCTTGCCGTGGTGGTACTTCTCGCCAGTGCACTGGCTACTTCAACTTTTCTTCCATCGATCCCCCTCGCTGCCAGGTTGACTCTCCTCGCGGCGGGCGTGGGCATTTTTGGTCTGCCCCACGGAGCGCTCGACCTCAACTTGATCCGCGGAGCAAAGCAAGGATCGCGGGCCGCCCTGGCTGCGGCTATCGTCCTCTACCTTGCGGCCGCCGCGACGGTGCTCGCAGTGTGGCTTACCGCCCCGGTGTTCGCGCTTGTGACGTTCTTGGCCATTGCTGTGATTCATTTCGGACTCGGCGACACGGAGGATCTGCAGGGCCCGCAACGCGCGCTTGAAGTCGTCGCGCGCGGCGGATTCGTAGGCATTGCGCCGATGGTTTTTTACCCGGCTACCACGCGCGAACTTTTCGCCATGCTCGTCGGCCCGGAATCCATCCCCGCACTCGACTCGGTTCTTGGCTCCGCCGTGATACCAGCTGCCTGGCTTTGGGCCATTTGCTTCACGGCAGCGTTGCTCTGGCGGTTGCTGGTCC
>JBAXCT010000133.1:0-6168 GCA_037141375.1 Chthoniobacterales bacterium
TTCTCTACGGTCTCCTGTCCCTCATCAAGGTGCTTGGCATCAGTGTCGTCCGTGAAATCCGTGGTTAATGGTTCTGAATCGTTACGGCTAAGGCGTAACCATGCAAAACGTTCTGCCTTTTCCGGCGCTGCAACAGAGGCGCGCCTGGGCGAGAGTTGACTAGCTGTTTGGTGAGCGTCTCTGCGCACCAGCCGAGAAAAGGATGCGACGGTGGGGACACCGCCGCTTAAGAAATCCCGAGCAGTCAACTCCACGGCATCGGCGGCATGGCCATCGACCCGCCAATCTGCTACTTTAAAGGCATGCCTGTTATGCTTCTGGCTCTGCTTCTCCTGCTTGCTGCCCCCTCGGCCGAGGCGCAGGTTTTCCAGGGACGCCCATTGGTCGAGGCGGAGCTGATTGCCGACACCACGGCGGTCGTGCCGGGACAACCCTTGCGGGTCGGATTGCATCTGCGCCTCGCGCCGAAGTGGCATGTCTATTGGTCGAACCCCGGCGATTCGGGCGTGGCCACCAGCCTCGCCTTGAAAATGCCGGAGGGGTTCACCTCCGGGCCGCTGCAATGGCCTCTGCCGCAGCGTCTCAACGAGCCCGGCGGCATCGAAGTCTTTGCCTACCGGGGCGAGACGATGCTGGTCACGACCGTCACACCGCCTGCCCATATCGACGCGACAAACGTGCGCATCGCAGGGGATGCGGGCTGGCTCGTCTGCGAGGAAATCTGCATCCCGGGCAAAGCATCGCTCGAACTTTCGCTGCCGGTGTCCGACGCGGCGCAAGCGGACCACGCGGAACTCTTCGCGCGCTTCGCCGGTGAGTTGCCGTCCGACGAAAGCCCGAAGTTTGATGTCATCTGGACCAAGACGCCGACCGGCTGGAATATCGGATTGCGCGGACTCGGAGAAACCGGACGCGCGGATTTTTTCCCCGCCGAGGACGTGATGCATGCGGAGGGACACACCAAGCCAGTCGAGATCGTCGAGGGCGGCGCGGACCTGACAGTTCCTATCTCCGACTCCCCGACCGTGCATGGTGTGCTCGTCGTCGAGCAGGACAAGCGCCGCGGGTATGAAATCTCCAGCACAACATCCGCCGCCGTGTCCTCGCCGTCCGCCGCGCGAGGCAGCCTATGGAGCTATCTTCTGCTCGGCTTGGTGGGCGGTTTGATCCTCAACCTCATGCCGTGCGTGCTGCCGGTCATCTCGCTGAAAATTTTCGGCTTCATGCGTCAGGCCGGCGATTCGCGGGCGAGCATCCTGAGGCATGGGCTCGCCTTCATCGCGGGGATCTTCGTGTGGTTCCTCGGTTTGGCCGCCGTGATCGTCGCGCTCAAATCCGCCGGGCACGAGGTGACATGGGCGTTCCAGTTCCAGAACCCGTGGTTCAACTTTGCGGTCGGTGCCGTGGTCTTCGTTTTCGCGCTCAACTTGTTCGGCGTGTTTGAAATCGTGCTGCCCGGACGCGCGGCGACGGGCCTCGCCGAGGCTGCGGGCCACGGGGGTCTCGCGGGGTCGTTCGCGCAGGGAGTCTTTGCCACGCTACTGGCTACGCCCTGCACCGCGCCGTTCCTCGGCACCGCCCTGGGCTTCGCGTTCGGACAGACAACGGCGGTGATCTTCGCCATGTTTGCCTCCGTCGCCGCCGGTATGGGCCTGCCATATCTCCTGCTCTCCGCGCAACCGGGCTGGATGAAATTTTTGCCGAAACCCGGCGGATGGATGGAGCGGTTGAAGCAGTTCATGGGCTTCCCGCTCCTCGCAACTTTGCTGTGGCTGCTCTACGTGATCGGGCAGCAGCGCGGTACGGACGCCCTGATCTGGGCCGCCGCGGTCTATTTGTTTCTGGGCATCGCCGCTTGGCTCTACGGCGCCTTCCTCGGTCCGATCTCATCCCGGCGCGCCCGCACGCTGGCCTCGCTCGCCATCATCGCCTGCCTGGCCCTCGGCCCCGGTTACTTCGGCGCGAATCTTTTTGCCCACGCCGCAGCGACCGGATCATCGCCACAATCTGCGTCCTCAAGCGAAGGCATCCCGTGGGTCCCGTACTCACAGAAGGAACTCGACCGTTTGCTGGCGGAGGGGAAATCCGTCTTTGTGGACTTCACCGCCGACTGGTGCCTCACCTGCAAATTCAACGAGCGCACGGCGATCAACACCGCTGCGGTGCGCGCCGCTTTCACCCGACTCGGCATCGTGCCGATGAAAGGCGACTGGACGAACAGCAACCCGGAGATCACCCGCAAGCTGGCACAGTTTGACAGAGTCGGCGTGCCGTTCTACCTGTTTTACCAATCCGGCAACGCGGAGAATCCCGTGATCCTGCCTGAACTGCTGAGCGAACAAACAGTTCTCCAAGCCATCAACGCTCAACCCTCAACCAAACAACCATGAAAAAAATACTCGCCCTCCTCACAACCCTCGTGGCCCTGGCTGCGCTGACCAAAGCCGCACCGCAAATCGGACAACCCGCCCCGGACTTCACGTTGACCGGAACCGACGGGCAGGAGCACAAGCTTTCCGATTACAAAGGCAAATTCATCGTGCTCGAATGGACGAACTACGATTGCCCGTTTGTGCACAAGCATTATGACAGCGGCAACATGCAGAAACTGCAGAAAGAATACACCGCCAAAGACGTCGTGTGGCTCTCGATCATCTCGTCCGCCCCGGGCAAGCAGGGACACCTGACGCCTGAACAGGCCAAGCAAACCGCGGAGGAGAAGGGAGCAGCCCCCACCGCCGTGCTACTCGATGGCGACGGCACGGTTGGCCATCTCTACGAGGCCAAGACCACACCGCATATGTATGTCGTGAATCCCGAGGGCCAGCTCATCTACATGGGCGCGATCGACAGCGTGAAGTCACCCGACCCTGCGACGATCGAGGGCGCAACCAACTACGTCGCGCAAGCTCTCGAGGAGGCCATGGCCGGAAAACCCGTCTCGACGCCGGATATCCACTCCTACGGCTGCTCGATCAAATACTGAGGAACGCACTGCGCCGCAGGCTGCGCGACTCAGGGGATCTTCAATACTGTCCCGATCTTCAGCTTGGTTGGGTCGGGCAGCACGTCCTTGTTGGCCTCGGCGATCTTCGGCCACTCTCCGGACTTGCCGTAATATTTCTTTGCGATCCCCGCCAGCGTATCGCCGCCCGCGACGGTGTGGGAGCGCGGCGCCGCGGGGGTAGCAGCAGAGGCCGGGGCAACGGGCACCGCGCGGGCCACCGGAACGGCATTGCTTTTCGCGGCAGCGGCCGGTTCGGCGCGCCGCACTTCGGGTTCGGTCAAGGCGTAGGGGATCGTGGGCGACGCCGCTGGCGCGGATGAAGTCACCACGGGTGTCGTCGGAACCGCGGGCTTCGCCGGCGACACGGCACGCAGTGCGCCGGTCTTCGCCTTGCTCTGCTGATCCTGTAATCCGGTGAGTTGCTGGCGCAGTTCCAGATTTTCGTTTTTGAGGCGCGCGGCCTCGCGGGCCGGGACCACATTGCCCTCGGCCAGGCGCGAGACGATGAGAAGGCGGAGCCGGTCGACATAGCCCTTGACCTCGGTGGCAAATTGACCCTGCGGGGCGAGTTCCAAATACCTCTCAAAATGGTGCAAAGCCGCCACTTCATTCTTCAGCTTGTCCTCATAGACCAAGCCGAGCCGGTAGTGCGCCTCGGCAGAGAGCATGGTGCCGTCGAGCGCCGCCTCGTAGTGCTGCACGGCCTTTTGAAATTCGCCGCGCGAGACTGCATCGTTGCCCTCGCGGATCGAACGACCCGACTGTGAGATGGTTAATAGGTCGCAGCCGCCGAGCAGCAGGAGAGCGGGGCAGAGGACCAGAAGTTGCAAGGCGATCCGGCGGATTGCGACTGGTTTCGTCATCGGTCGCATGCTATAGACGGCTTTGCATGACAAGCAAAGCCATCATTATTGCGTCCTGGCTCTTGTTGCTTGCCATCGCCGGGTGCGCTACCCGCGCCCATCACCCCTCTCCCTCCGCCGCAAATCCCGCCATGACAGCGCACGTCGCCCCGACGACAGCGCAACCGCGCCCCTCGCCGACCCCGTCGCTCCGACCCCGTCCGGCCAACCCCGCACCAGCGCCCGCGATATCCACACCGCCGCCGGCGAAGACTTCCTATTCCTCGCTACCTCCGATGATCAACGGCCAAGCCATTTGGCGCGAGCAGGGACAGAGCATGGTCGTGGTGCGCGGCAGCGGAGGCACGGACAAGATCGTGCCGCTTTTCCGCCAGGCCATCGTGCTCGGTCAAGTGCGCTCCGCCCTGGCCGGCAGCGAGGCGGTCCCGGCCGCTGTGTTCGGGCACGGCACGTTGACCCTCGACTTTTCGCACGGCAGCACGGAACAAATCGCCTCGGCGATCAACACGGCTCTGTCGATCCCCGAGGTGGGCAACGTCCAGGTCCTGCTTCCGCGCTGAAGGGCTGCGACGGCACCGCTCACAGGCGGAGCGAGAGGATGTAGACGACCGCGCCCGCGAAATATCCGAGCAACGCATAGCCGCTGATCCTGCGCAGATACCACATAAAGTCGATCCTCTCGAGCCCCATGGCCGCCACGCCGGCCGCCGATCCGATGATGAGGATGCTGCCGCCAGTGCCAGCGCAGTAAGCGAGAAATTCCCATAGAAAACTGTCCGTCGGATGATCGGCGAGTTCATACATACCGATCGAAGCGGCAACCAGCGGCACGTTGTCGATGATCGCGCTGCACAAGCCGACAACCATGACGATCACCGACTGGCGGCCGATGACGGCATCAAGCCAACGCGCAAGGGCAACGAGCAAACCTGAATGTTCGAGCACCGCCACGGCCAGAAGGATTCCGATGAAAAACGTGAGCGAGGAGATATCAATGCGCGAGAGAGCGCGGGTCAGGGTGAGATGCTCTCTCAACTCCTCCGGCTTGTCGCGATGCATGATGTCCCCAGCGAGCCAGAGCAACCCCAGACCGAACAGCACACCCATGAAAGGCGGCAAGTTCGTGACAGACTTGAAGGCAGGCACCGATACGAGCACCCCAAGTCCGCCGCAAAACATGGCGTTCCTCTCGAAAAGCGATGTCCCTGGCACACGGCTGTTTCCCGCCAGGCGCTTCGGCGCCTCCACCCGGCGCCCGCGCAGGGTCCAACTGATGGCGGCCAGCGGAACCAGGAGATTGATGAGCGAAGGAAGGAACAGTCCCCTCATGATCTCCACCGTCGTGATGCGCCCGGAGATCCACAGCATGGTCGTGGTGACGTCGCCGATCGGCGTCCATGCGCCCCCGGCATTGGCCGCGATGACGATCATGCCGGCAAAAAGCAGGCGGTCTTCCCGGTGCGCGAGAAGTTTGCGCATGAGCGACACCATGACAATGGTCGTGGTGAGGTTGTCGAGGATCGCGCTGAGAAAAAATGTCACGAAACCGGCCACCCAGAGGAGCGCGGCGAGGTTCTTGGTGCGAATGCGTGACGTGATGACCGCGAAGCCGTCGTGGGCATCCACCAGTTCGACGATGGCCATCGCGCCAAGCAGAAAGAAAACGACCTGCGCCGTCGCGACCAGCGACTCGCCGAGTTGGGCCGACAAGTCGCCAAGCACCGGCGCCATCAGAACATAAATCGACCAGAGCAAACCGGCGCCAATCAAGGCCGAGGCCGACTTGTTGACTTTGAGCGAATGTTCCAGCGCAATCGCCGCGTAGACGGCGACGAAGACAAGAACCAGCGCCATGACCATGGCGAATCTTCACCCCGCCGCCCCTAACCTAAAAGGCTTAAACTAATGACCGCAGGGGGACCGGAGCGCTGCGCACCGGCCTGAAAACCGGCCGTAATCCCTCCTGCCTTCCCCCCTTGCTTTCGCTGTTATCCGCGGTTTCCTTGGAAGGCCGCAATGGATAAGATCGCGGCATGGATTTGAAAACCGCCGCGACCGACATCGCCCGCCGATTGCAGGAGGCCGGGCACACCGCGTATTTTGCCGGCGGTTGCGTGCGCGATGAACTGCTCGGACACGATCCGCACGATTATGACATCGCCACCTCGTCCAAGCCGACCGAAGTGCGGAAACTTTTCCCGCACACGCAGGCGGTCGGCGCGCACTTCGGCGTGATCCTCGTGATGGAACACGGGCGCGCATTCGAGGTCGCCACGTTCCGATCGGACCACGAATATC
>JBAXCT010000134.1:0-6166 GCA_037141375.1 Chthoniobacterales bacterium
TAAGGGCATCACTCTCGTGCAGCAGCGGATTTTCGATGATCTCGAGCGTCAGGAACGAGGGAGGGATACTGCTATCGGCGAGTTGGGACAGCCATCGGGCGGCGAGCCCCTCCTTTGCAAGCATGGAAGGCGTGGCATTGAGGGACAGATGAAAATCTCCGTCCAGCCGGAGTGGCAACCCGCCGCCGCTAGGCGAAAACTCGCGCCGCACCTCGTTGAAGGCCCATTCATCCATCGCGGACTGATGGCGGATACGTTCCACTGCAGGAATGAAGCGCCCGGCATCAATGGCTTTGCCTGACTGATCTTTCATGCGCAGCAAAGCCTCGGCCCCGCAGAGCTTTCCGGTCTGCAGATTGACGACTGGCTGGAACAGTTGGAATAGCTGGTTGTCGGCGAACGCCTGCCTCACGGCAAGGTTGTCCATGTTCATTTGCTTGCGCTGCCGCAGGAGCGCATCGTGGTACGTATAAATCTCGCTCTGCGAGTCCTGCGATGAAGCGTAGCGCATGGCAGCCTCTGACCGGCGCAGCATCTCCACCGGATGGACCGTGGGATCATTGAAGATCGCGCAACCAAGGTCGCTGTGCAGGGAGATGTCGCCTCCCGGGACCTGAAATGGTTTTTCCACGCAGCGGCGCAGCTCGAGAGAGATGCGGCCGAGCCCGTGGTTCGGATCCAAATCCCAAGCCAGCATAACAAAGTCGTTGCCCGCTGTACGGGCGATGAAGTTCCGCCCCTCATGGACGCCTCGCAGCCTTCGGGCCAACTCCACCAGCACGGCATCGCCTGAGGCGTGTCCGTAGTTGTCGTTGACCTCGATCAGGCTCCCGAGGTGAATATTGAAGAGAGCTTGGGTGGGATTCGCGCCCTGCGTTCGCTGCAAAGCACGGTCCACTTCCGCCAAGAGCAAAACGCGCGAAGCTGCGCCGGTGAGCGAATCGTGCCCGACCTGAAACTTCAACTCGGTCGTCCGAATCTCGCGGTCCGCCAAAAGCGAGAAAGAGCTGAGCAGCAGCTTGAAGGCGCTTCGCATGCGCAGATCCGCGGGATCCGGGCAGATAAAATCGACCCGCGCGAAAACCTGCCCATGAAAGGAGAGCGGGATGGTCGAGGCAAGATACGCCATCTCTCCGACCTGCACGGTGTCTTCGTGCGTCGCATCGTCTTTCGGCTGATTGCTGTCGAAGGCCGCCCAGGCATCTTGCCGTCGGGGTCCCTCTGCATCCTCGGGCAGCTGCCACACGGTACGACTAGCGCCGATCTGGCGGATGCGCGCCGCCACCTCCGGGAGGAGAGGGATGTAATCTTGCAGCAGGTGGGACAAGCCGCTGTGCAGTGCGCCTCGTGCCGTCACCAGCTGCTCCAAAGCCACGGGGAGTTCATCCGGTCCGGATCCGGCGAAAAGTACGTGATCTTCGAGAATTTTGGTGTGGCGGCGCGACTCGAGAATGGCGGCGGCGATCTGCGCCAAGTGTTGCAACATCCTGTCCTGTGATGCCGTGAGTTTGCGTGGTTTGCGATCGATCACGCACAAGCTGCCGAGCGGGAGGCCGTCCGGGGTGTTGATCGGGACACCCGTGTAAAAGCGGATGCCCGGCTCGCCCGTGACCAGCGGGTTATCGGCAAATCTCGGATCCTTCGTCGCGTCGGGAATGGTGAACACCGGATCATCGCCGACAATGGCGTGCGCGCAGAATGATTGGTTTCGTTCGGTCTCCGATACCTCCAGCCCTCGCGAGGCCTTGAACCATTGGCGTTTGAGGTCGATGAAGGAAATCGCGCCAAGCGGGGTATCCGTAAATTCGGTAGCCAGCGCGACCAGTTGGTCGAATGTCGCCTCGTGCTCGGTGTCGAGGATGCGGTAATCGTGCAACGCCGCGAGGCGTTCCGACTCACGCGGATGCATGGGAGCGCCGACCACGCCGGAGGGGGATTCCCACCCACGTGGTTCCGTGCGCTGGGGTGGTTTATCCATAGACGGCAAAAACTAATCTTTGTTTTGGTGCATGGTGCAAGCGGCAGAGGTCTTTGCGGGAGGAACCCGGAACATCGGCCCCGACGAGGTTCTCACTGCGGCAGCGCTGAAAACCGGTCATATCCGCTTCGGTCAATTCCGTGCTCCCTTCTGCTCTAGTGTCCATTCGTTCCGGAAATAACTTGCATCTGTTGCTCCGCGGCGTCCAACGGGAAAGAATGTTCAAGCCGTGGGGTAATCACCCTATAGGAGAGCGCGTGCGTGTGCTTGAGCCTTGTGGCATGAAGCGGAGATAGATCAAAGTAATGATCGCAGGTGCGGCCGTTTTGGCTGGTTGTGCAACCAACAACACCGCGATGGCGCAGAAGGCGCTGATGTGCGGAAAGAGCGACACCGTGTGGGTCGCAGGACACAGTGGCGGGGGAAAACCCGGAACCTACCACATCCACTCAGGAACGCACAAAACGCTCTGCTCCGAGTGTGAGACGATCGGGGAGACATTCATGAAGACAGGCAAACTGCAGCACAACTGCACTGGTTGCCAGTCGGATCTGCGCGTCTGCACAGTCCAGCATGCGGGGACCAAGACCGACTCAAGCAGGGCGCAATAAGCAGCAGTGGGGTCGGTGTGCGAGCGGTGTGAGCCCTAGGTTCACACCGCTCAGGCTATAATCCACCAGAGGCGGTCAGTGGTATGAGAACAGTGGAACAAATCCACGAATCAGCGGGCCGGGTCCGAGGCGACGCTTCCTGTCAACTCGGCGGCATCGTGCTCATCTTCCCAAGATGCCTGGATGACGATTATTGTCTGATTGCTGCTGATCATCAGCGATGTGACCGACTCGGTGCTGCGGCTATGCAGAACCATCATCAGTACCGCAAGCGGTAAAAATGTCGCGGTTGAACAATGGGGACGGGGTAGGGCGAAAAGGCATCCGGCTGGTCGCTCCAGGGGGATGCAAGTTCGTCAGCTTCCTGCAGGACTCCGCGGTCCCAGGTCAGGTTGATTTGAGATCGGTTTGTTTGCAGGTTGAGCTTCGGGGGTGTGGGATTGACGAGTGATTTGATCTGGTAGATGACGCCGGTCCCTTTTCCATTCATGATGTTGCCGTCTGAGGCCACGTCGGCGACGAACAACGAATCGCGAGTCGTCATCAAGCCGATCAGATGTCCTACGTCCGGTTGCTGGCTTTCGATGAAGTGGAAATATGCCCCGGTTGCCGGGTCCGTATAGACTAACGCATTTTCCTCGTTATCGGTTCCAGCGAAACTGAATTTCCCGTGAAAACCCACAAAGATCCCGGTGTTGAGCCCGTCGGGAAAGCCGGATGGCGCAAAGGCAACATCATTGGCTCCCTCGCTCTCGAGTCCCGTGAAGGGATCGGGTGTCGGCTGAAAGGCGATCAATGGTTGGATGCCTTCGCCTCCGACCATTGTGCCTGTACGGTAGGCGGTGTAGTTGGATGGGAAACCAAAGAATTCGACATCGCCGCCCAAGTTGTTTCGCGTTACACGATTTAGCTCGTCAGCGCTCACGGGCTCATTGCGATCCGGGGAACCGTCGATCCCGTTGTCCTGAAAATATAAATCGCCCGTAGCGGGATGGAAGGTAAAGCCGGCGGGATTGCGGAGGCCGCAGGCAATTTGCGTCACGCCCGCGGCGGTCACGCTCTCGCCATCATCGGTGATCGTGATCATGTAGATGGAGTCGCCCGGCAAAGTTCCGACGGCACCAGCGATATGGTTGTTCGTGAGACTGACGCCGTGGGTGCTTGCTGTGAAATTGCTCTCTGAGCCGACGTGAAAAAGCAGATCGAAACTGTCCGTTTTGCCTGGCGTTTTGCGAATACTGAGAGCGGAGTGTCCATGCTCCCAGGTGTCGGGTGTGGGGTAGTTGATGATGATTTCGCCCACGAGGGTGAGTGGGTCCGCAGGGGAAGCACCCGAGCGGAGCACGGTGATTGGCTTCTTGGCGCCGGTTACAAAAACCAGATTACCGGCGGCGCGAAGTGCGGTCTGACTGCCGGGCAGGTTCGCAAACAAGGTCGTGCCCGACCCATCCGAGATACCGTCTTTGTTCGTGTCAGTGAGGCGGATGATTGCCCCGGTCGAGTTGTAGAAGGTTTCGCCCTGGCTGACGGCTACCAAAAGCGAACCGTCCGGAAGTTGCGCCATTCCAAGCGGGCAATCCAGATCGCTGGCAAATACGGTAATCCGAAAGTCGCTTGAATTGACGCCCGGTCCTTGGATGGTGAAGGACTGCGCAGACCCGGTCATGAGACAGAAGATCCCCGTGAGAATCGCGGGCGTCCTCATTGCTTCATCAGTGTTTGCGACGGTTGCATTATCCTATTCTTGTTAAGATAATGTCTGCAAAGATGCAAACCGCTGGTGCAATCCTGTCCGCACTCGCCAAACTTATCCTAGGAAGAGCGTTGTGAGTTTATGGTTGAGGGTCGGCGCGCGGCGGAGGCAGGTCGCCGCGGCGACCAATTGAGAGGTTGAAAACCAACGTCTTGTCGATGCAGTTAAACTCACCTCAAACTTGAGGCCAGCCGATGATGTGAATTGCCCGCGCTGGGTCCCTCAACTTTCAACTGCGGCTTAGGCCGATGGCCTTGGCAGCGAGCCTCGTCGAGAGGTCTTTGCAAATCAGCGGACTGAGTCCGACAGGATGCTTTCCACCAAGTCTGCGGCATCGCGCTCGTCTTCGCCGGATGCCTCGATATCGATCGTAGTGCCGCCGACGGCGCAGAGGCCGAGAAGGCTGAGCGTATTGCGGGCTTCTGCGACGTGGCCGCCCGACTTGAGCAGCACGACAGATTGCATCCGCTTGGCCGCGGTCGCGAGGCGGGTGGCCAGAATGACGTTCAGGCCGGTACGGGAGGAAACAACGGCCTTGGTTCTTTGCATGAGTGCTCAGACCTGCCCGCAGGCGAGAATGTTCAAATCTCGCAGCTTGAGGTGGGGTTTGTGCCCATGGAGGCGCCTTGCTGTTGCCGGGTGCTGCTTGACCATGGCAACAACTGCAATCCCTGAGGCTCTAGGCAACAGAGTCCGGAAGCAGTCGTCCCTGCGCCAAGTTGCTGTCCGTCCAATGCTCGGGGCTGATTTTGCCCCGCCCGCGCAGTGCGTACGAAAAGCGCGAGGCCTGCACCAAGCAGGAAGCTGCTTATGGCGAAGCGGTGAAAGGTTGGTGGTGCCTGTGAGGCCGAGGCGCGCAAGGAACGTGGGTTCCCTCAGTCTCGGCCGGGGATCCTTCTTCCCATGGGGCGGTCACCGCCGTTACCTTGCGAAGGTTGGACTCAGTACCTTCTCGCACAACCGGGGCTTGGCCAAGCGCCATGGAGCGACGTGCCCCGGTTGAGTTGCCCGCCTTGGCCGCCGCGCGGATCGAGGAACTGCACGCCTTGGTCGGGCAGTTGCTCCACGCTCATGAGGAGACTCAGCGCATGGTCAGTCGCGAACTTCACGACAACATTGCCCAGGTTCTCTCGGCGGTCACGGCGAGGCTCGCGCTGGTGGAAAAAAACTCGAACCCGGAGGAGCAAATCTCCGAGATCCGCTGCGTCCGGGCTGATCTCGCCACCGCGTTCGAAATGGTCAGCAGTTTTGCCAGACATTTGCGCCCTGTCCTCTTCGACAACCGTAGCCTGCTGGCCGCGCTGGAGAAGCAGGTCAATGCGCTGCGGGATCGCACCGATATCGATCTGCTCCTGCACACCGATTGTCCCGAAACCGATCACCTCGATGGCGAGGAACTGACCAATCTGTTCCGCGTTGCCCAGGAGGCGCTGCACAACATCGAGCGCCACTCGCAGGCGACCAAGGCATGGATCAAGTTGGAGATGGGGAGGGGGGGTGTGCGCTTGGAGATCAAGGACAACGGCCAATCATTCACCGCTGAAGATGTCAGCGCGTCGCAGAAAGACGGCCGTCTCGGGCTGCTCGGCATGCGCGAGCGGATGCGGGGGATGGGGGGCAAGTTACGGATCGAGGCAAAGCCGGGTCACGGCACCAAGGTTGTCGCGGAGGTTCTAGCCAAGCGTGCAGCCAAAAGTAAAAAGAAGCCGATCAAGTGAAGCTGATCTCCGTGCTTCTTGTCGACGACCACGCCATGGTGCGGGAGGCTCTGGCCGCGGTTATCAACGCGGAACGCGACCTGCAGATCGTCGGTCAGGCGTCCAA
>JBAXCT010000135.1:0-6157 GCA_037141375.1 Chthoniobacterales bacterium
GCAGAGCGGCGTCTTCATCGCCGGCTTGAGGATCATCGTGTTTCCCGTAGCGAGGCACGGCGCGACTTTGTGTGCGACGAGGTTGAGCGGAAAATTGAAGGGAGTGATGCCCAGTATGAGGCCTAGCGGGAAGCGGCGCACGCTGCCGACATGGCCCGCGCCCGCCTGGCTGGATCCCATTTCGATCGGGTGTCCATTGGGTTCCAGCGCCGCGGCCGCGGCCAGTTGGAAGGTCGATTGGGCGCGCTGAACTTCGATTTTCGCTAGCGCCATCGGCTTGCCGGCCTCGTTGATGAGCAGTTCGACGAATGCATCAGCCTGCCGCCCGATCCCTTCGGCGACACGGAGCAGCAGTTGCGATCGGTCGACCGGCGGCATGCGCCTCGTTTGGGTGAAAGTTTTTTCCGCGACATCCAGCGCCCGCCCGATGTCCTCCGTCCCAGCCATGCACACCTCGGCCACCAACTCGCCGTTGTACGGATTCTTCACCGTGGCGGTTTCCGCCGTGGTGACGGGTCGGCCGTCGATCATAAACGGTCGTGGCCTCATATCCGTTCGGTTTCGCGCTTTTCCACGAAGATGGGCAGACCCTCCTGACTGAAGTGCGTCATCAGCTCGTCCGGTTGCAGCGCCTCCGGCATCATGACACCGCGCTCCTTGATCTTTCCCTCGATGAGGAGACGCGCGGTCAGGGCGGGCGGGATACCCGTCTGCACCAGGGTGAGCGAATAGCCGTGCTTCTCGTAGCAATCCCGATGGCTGTCCATCGTGTAGATGAAGTACTCGACCCGCCGCCGTCCGATCGTCCCTCGAACCTCGGTTCCCACGCAGGAATATCCGTCGACCGTCGCCCCGAGTTGCGCGGGCTTGGGCAGCGCATGCGTGGCCACGCGCACCGGGGACACTTCCACTCCGTCGACCTTGACTTTTTTCCAGGTATCCAGGTCGAGGAGGGCGAGCGATTTCGAAAGATGCACCACCTTGTCGCTGACGCTGTATTTGAACACCGAATAGCGCACACCCTTTTGTACGAAGGGCGGGTGGATACCGAGACTGACTCCTTCCTCGTGCGCCACGGCATAGGTGGGCTGCAGTCCGATCGGCTCGGGAAAACGGATCCACTCGAATTCCGATTCGAGGGGTTTACCCGCGGTGACGCGTCCGTTCTTGACGAAGTGGGGCACGGCTCCGAGTTCCTCGAAAAATGTCTCGGGCGAAAAAAGAACCGCGAAGCGGTAGCCCTTGACCTCCGCGTTGTCCGCATCGAGTACGCGGATGCTCGTCGCCGTGTCGAGGCGGTCCATGGCCCAACGCGCGAACACGTTCACCGCCCCCGGGTCCATCCCCATGCAAAGAATACCGGTCAGTCCCTTGTCCTGAAAAATCTCGTTGAAGTTTTCGATTTCCGTATCGAAAGAATTTTTCGAGGTGCGCCTTGCGCCGGGGGGTGCGTAGATGTCGGCTGCCATGTCCAAATAGTGGGATCCTGCTTCGGCGCAGGCCGTGAGCACCGAATGATTGGTCGCGCAGACGGCGGCGTTGCAGGTGACTTTCACCTTGTGCTCCTTCAATAAGGCTGTCGTGCCCTTGACGTCCATCGCGTCGGCCTGCACCACGACGAAGCGGTTGTTGGGAATGCGCTTGGCTAGCTTTTCCGCGAAGACCGGATCGCGGTCCGCACAAACGATCCGGTCGATGGAGTCGTATCCGTGGAGCTTCTGGGCGATGACCGATCCCACTCCTCCCATGCCGATGACCATCGCATTCGCCATAATAAGCTCGGCCTCAGGGAAAAATGTTTCTTCCCACTGACCAGTCTCAACTTACCCGCGGTCATGCGGCGGGCAAGGACAATCCGCCGACGGCACCGCGCCCAAGGTTTTTAGTTCCTGCCTCCGAGCCCGCTTTGCCTACCGAGGATGGCGATGCCTCGTAAGGTCCACAATGGATCGAGAAAAACTTTGTGGCGGATCAAACCTGCCACCAGGGCGGCATCGCCTCCGGTGAACACCACGCGCCAACGTCGCGGTCCGGCCAGACGGTCGATTAATCCATCCACCATGGCCCCGTATCCGCCGGCGATACCCGCCGTCAACGCATCGCGCGTGTTGCGTCCGGTCCATGACACCGGCCGTCGCAATTTTACGGCAGGAATTTTTGCGGCCTTCGCCGCGAGCGCCGTGGCGAAGGTGCGCCAGCCTGGCGCGATCGCACCGCCCTGATGCACGCCGTCCGCGTCGAGCACATCGAAGGTCGTCGCTGTCCCGCAACCGATCACGAGCACACTACTTTTCCGCCTCTGGGCTGCCGCGGCCATGTTGGCCAACCGGTCGGATCCAACCGTGCGGCGATCAACGCGCGTGGTGAAATTGAGCGGCGTGCGCGGCCCGAGAAACCGGGCGGCGGGAAAGGCCAGACGCAAAGTGCGCGAGGCCGCAGGCACGACGCTCGAGATCACGATGCTCGCCGCGGCGGGAAAAAATTTCCGGGCGCGGGCTGCACTAAGCTTCTCCGTCGCCATCGTCGCGAGTAACTTTGGCGACGCATCCGGGCGCTGTACCGACGCGAATTTTACCGCGGTGTTACCTGCGTCGATGACAAGCAAGGGATAAGTCACGCCGTCCGGCATGGGGTCATTTTAGCGCGTCGGCCGTTTACCGGCACGGTTCTTTTGCGCTATCGCGCGCAGCGAGGAGTCAACAGATAGCAGTTGCAGTGCTTTTCGGAGCAAGGTTTTGCCCGGCTCTGTGCGGTGCCAGGTCGAGGCGCCGGAAGGGTGGGGCAACGCAACGAGCTCGAATTCCCATCCACCCAACTCGACCGGAATCCGCCGACCGATCACGTCGCTGAGTTTTCCGGCATGGACAAACTGCGAGATGGCGAGTTTTCCTACCGGAATGACCACACGCGGCTGAAGCAAGGCAATCTCGCGTTCGATCCACGGGCGGCAGTTGGCAATCTCCTCCTCGTCTGGCACGCGATCGCCGGATCCCTTGGGATGTTTACCGGGAAAGCACCGACAAACGGCCGCCATATAAATGCTCTCGCGAAAAACCTCCTCGCCGAATCCGCACGCTTCATCAAACCAGCGGAACAGCGTCTTGCCCGCAGTCCAGGCAAAGGGGCGTCCGAGTTGCGGTTCGTGCGTGCCCGGTGCTTGCCCGACGAGCATCACCTCGCTGCGCACCGGCCCGCCCGAGACAGGAGAGGATTGCATGCGCGGACATTTCCGGCACGCGTGGAGCGCGGTGACATGCGCGCGCAGCGCCGGGTCGCTCATCGTCCTTGGAAGTTTGGCGGCCGTTTGCCTTTGAAGGCGTGCAGGCCTCTCGCGTCATCGCCGCGCCGCTGGATGGCCGGGATCTGCTCGGCTGTCGCTCTTCGCGCCGTGATTCTATCCATCAGGTCATGCTTCATACACGGTCGAGGCAGGGGGTTCCTGTTGTTTCTCGGAGCGCATGCTCGACCAAAGCCATGGGGCCCTTGCTACGCCAGCATCCTTGCGGAGTAAAGAGCCGCCGCGCTCATTGTTGTGAGGCTCGGATGGGGCGGCCGGCCTCAAGCAGGGGCAGGATATCACGCCGTATGGTTGCGGCGAGAGGATCGCCTGTTGCCTCGAGTTGCTGCAGGAGGTCGGTCACATGGTTCTTTGCGTCGGCATACTGGCCGTTCTCCGCCTGGGCTGCGATCAGCACGAGGACGGTCTGGGCGGTGGCCGGACCCTTCTCCGTGAGGTGTCGAGCGAGAGCGATTGCCTCGGTGCCGTTGCGCAAGGCGTCATTTTGCGAGGTGGCCAGCGCCCATATCAACTGTTGTGTCCGCAAGGCATCCTCCGGATCCAACTTGATCGCGCGTCGCAACGCGGCGATTTGGCCGGCCTGATTTCCGAGTTGCGCTTGCATCGTGGCGAGATTGCCCGCCGTACCCGCCGTCGGTCGCACTTCCAGCGAGTTCTCCATGGTCTCCGCAGCCTCCGTCTTCCGGCCCAGTTTCCACAGGATGACACCGAGGTCGTTGTAAGCCTCGGAGCTGTCGGGGCGGCTGGCGATAACTTCGCGCATGAGCGGTTCGGCTTCGGCCGTACGACCCCGATCATCGAGGGCCGAGGCGTAATTGTGTTTTGCTTTCCAGCTTTGCGGGTTGGCTTTCAGCGTGTCGGCGAAAAGCTTCAGGTCCTCCGACCACAGCGGCAGTCGTTCCACCGTGAGGAAAGCCAGTCCCGCGACAAGAACGGTGGCTGCTGCTGGCGCCCACGCCCGGCCGCTCTGTAAAACTGCCAGCGACAAGGCTAGAGCCGGACCGAGCAACGCGAAGTAAGCGTAGCGGTCTGCCACCGTGCTGACCAACTGGAAATTGAAGGGGACCAAGCCGAGTGTGGGCAAAAGCGCCGCGGCAAAAATCCCCAGCGGCACGAGATAGATGCGGAGAGTTTTGAGGCACAGCAAGGCCGCAGCCAGCGCGGCAGGCCCGAGCCACGTCCACCAGAGCCACCCCGCGTGCCAGGCGATGTTGGGCGCGCGTCCGTAATCCGCCGAGAGGTCGAGAGGCCAGAATGTTTTTCCGAGATAGAAGGCGAGCGCATCAATCGCCACCAAGGGCCGCATCCCCAGCGGCACCAGATTGTTTGCTAATTCTGCCGCCCATTGCGCGCTGCTGGTCAAAACAACCCACACCAGGCCGATGGCCAGCCAGGGGCCGAGTTCGCGTGCGAGGCGCGGCCACTTCCATCCGAAGGGAAACACGGCCAGAATCGCGGCCACGACGGGGAGCGCGACGCCGGCTGGTTTCGCCGCCAAGGAGGCAATGAAGAGCAGCGTGGCTGCGGCATAGCGAGAGACCTTCGCTTTATCGCCGCCCAGCAGCACGACGAGCGCACCCAGTCCGAGGCAACCGCCGAGCACATCGCGCAGCCCCGAGATCCAAGCCACCGACTCGACCTGCAGCGGGTGCAGCGCAAAAAAAACGGCGCCGAGTGCGGCAGCAACATTCAGATGATTGCTCTTGGCCTCCGGGAAAAATCGTTGTCCCGTGCGGCGCAGCAGAACAAAAGCCAGAGCGGTCGACACGGTATGCGCGAGGACATTGGCCCCATGGAACCATATGGCGTTGAGCTCGCCGCCCGTCACTGGCAGTCCATCCCAGCCCCGCGACAGAGCGGCAAGTCCTGCCCATGTTGAATAAGTCAGCGGGATGTAAAGCTGCTGCCAGGGACCGGACCAAAAAACCTGCAGGCTCGACCAAGTCAGATGGACGAGATGCGGATTGGAGTGCACATGGATGTCGTCGTCCCAAAACGGAAAGAAGGGGAACCGCAGCGCCGGCAGATAAACCATCAGCGTGGCCATGGCGGCGAGCATTCCCCAGCCCCATGAGGGCATCCCTTTTGCTTCGGACTCCGTGCGCATCGCTGCTTTGTGCACCAATCGCTGCGGCAAATCCATCCCGCCTTGAAAAATCCGCTTTCCTCCGGGCTCGGGGTGGCCTTCAGCTCCTTGAGTGGCTGGCCCAATGCCCGCCCTGAAAATCCGCATCATCAACCCATCAATGAACCGTCTATCTGGTATCCCTCTCCGCCGCTGCGCCATCGCACGCATGATGTCGGGGCAGCAATCCGAGGCCATCGCCGTGGCCAAGGAACACCTCAAGCAAAATCCCGGCGATATGGGAATATCCGCCCTCCTCGGTGCGGTGCAGATCCTGACCAAGGATTATGATGGAGCCGATGCGACTTTGACCGCCGCGCTGCAAATCACCCCGGACCAGCGGGACATCATCCAGAATCTTTCCGCGCTGCGACGCCTGCAAAAGCGACCGGCGGACGCCGCCAAGCTCGTCGATAGCTACCTCGCTGCCGCGCCCAGCGACGGTTTATTCCAGTTCAACCAGCAGGGCGCCCCGGCTGCAGCGGACAAGCCCCGCCAAAACTGAATCACGCCAACTCCAGGACGACAGGGCAGTGATCGGAGCCCGCCACATGCGGGAGGATGCGGGCGGACTTGACGCGCGGCACGAGCGACGCCGAGACGAGGAAGTAATCGATGCGCCACCCGATGTTCCGCGGGCGCGCGTTGTTCATGTAGCTCCACCACGTGTAATGTCCGTTACCCTGCGTGAAGAGGCGGAAGGTATCGACGAAGCCGTCGTCGATCAGCGCCCC
>JBAXCT010000136.1:0-6073 GCA_037141375.1 Chthoniobacterales bacterium
GCTTGTCAGCAGCCACGAATTTCACGGTGATCGCGGCCCTCGTTCTGTGCGGACTCGTCGGCACGGCGATGGCTTGGCCAGTCGTGGGAGCTTGGGTGGTCTTGCCCCTTGGCCTCTCCATGGCCGCGCTGCAGTTTTTCACCTCCAATTATCTCAACCTCTGGACCGAATCCGCCATCCGCGCCACGGTGCTCAGCTTCCGAGGCGTCGCCTTCAATCTGGGTTACGCCGTGGCCGGTGTTCTGTTTGCCCAACTCACGGGACATCTGCGCGCCGGCCATCCTGGCGCGGGCGAGAACACCATCTTCGCTCTGGCTTTACCTTGGCTCCCTTCGGCTTTTCTGCTCTGCGGCATCATTCTCTGGCTAGCCTTTCGCGTTGGCCGGAAAGCCGGGTTACGGGCGGAGGCAAGCTAGCTGGGGAGGGGCGTTTGGGTGGACGGCGTCACCGTGACATCGGCGCCGGGCATGGCATCGGCGACGGAGTGTCGGATTCGTTCGATACGCTCCCGCACCTGCCCCATGGTCTGCTTGGGGTCGAATTCGAGGAACAACTCCACATAGACCCGCGGACCCGACCGGCGGGTCCGGATCTTGTGCAGCAGATCGTAGTCGTCAAAGCGCTCGGCGAGGCAACGGAGGATGCGCATTTGCATCGTTTCCCCGAGGGCGACATCGAGCAGATCGCCGACCGATTCGGTCGCGATCGACCAGGCGCTATGGAGCATGAAGGCCACCCCGATGAACGACGCCAGCGGATCGAGGTGCCGACTCCACTCTTGGTCACGGAATACGATTTCGACGATGAGCGAGAGCGCCATGAGAGCATCGAAGCTTGCCTTCGCGAACCAAAGCCTGGCCTGCGAGGCGATGATCGGTGAATGCTGCAACTTGAGCAGACGGCGATTGCGCAACGAGATGGCGAAACCGATCAAGGCGTAGACCGAGAAGATAACTATGCCCGGCACAGTTCCGTGCGGCTCCACCGGATTCCACAGATGATGAAAAGCCTGCACGGCGATCACCAGCGCCGCGCCGGTCATCAGAACCACGATGCTCATGCTCACCAGATTTTCCAGCTTGCCGATGCCGTAGGTGAAACGATGGCTCGGCGCGCGGCGCACGGCGCGTATGGTGATGAAGGCGGCCAGCACCGCGGTGGTGTCGCCCAACTCCTTGAGAAAATCGCTGAGGATGGTCAGCGAGTTGGAGTGGAACGCGGCGGTGCCCATCAGCACGACATCGACCAGGCAAAAAGCCAAGGCAATGGCCAGGCTGCGCTCGCGCTCACACGGCTTGGCCGGTCCTCTTTCTCCGCCTGCTTTCAAGAGAGAGCCGACTCGAGAGTTTCGTGCACCTCAAGTACGTCGGTGAATCCGGACAAATCAAACAAATCCTGCAGCGGCTTGGTCAATTTGGCAAAGCGGCAGCGGACGCCTTGTGTTTTCGCGCGCTTGGCCGTGGCGAGGAAAACGCGCAAGGTTGCACTGCTCGCGTAAGAGACGCCGGAGCAGTCGAACACGATAGAGCCAGAGCCATCCGGCAGCAGTTGCTTGACGGTTTCTTCAAGCCGCTCCGAGACGAGCGCATCCAGCCGTCCGACCGGCGCGACGACCAGAAACTCCCCCTCTTGCCGATGGGTGATTTCCATAGTTAGGTAGTGTGTCTGGGAACTCTGGTTTGATCAACCGTTCTCTTGTCCGGCCGGGCGCTTCAGACGTAGGTTTTGCGCAGCATTGCCGCGACGGGTGCATCCATCCGCTCGCGCCGCCTCACATCCTCGAAACGCTGCAGCAGGTCCTCGGGCCGGGCGCGGGCCTTCTCCGCTCCCTGGATGTCGTGAAGGATGCTCCCGCGGTTCATCATGATGAGCCGGTCGCCGAGGTTGACGGCCTGCTGCATGGAATGCGTGACCATGAGGGTGGTGAGCTTGTCGCGCTGGATGATCTCATTGGTCAGGCGGATCACCTGGTCGGCACTCTTCGGGTCGAGCGCAGCGGTGTGCTCGTCGAGCAGCAGCAGATCGGGCTTGAGCCATGAGGCCATCAGCAAGGTGAGAGCTTGGCGCTGCCCTCCCGAGAGCGTTCCGATATCATTGTCCAGACGGTCCTCGAGGCCCATGTTCAAAGTCCGCACGCGATCGCGCAGTTGCGCGCGAAGTCCTCGGGGGATGGCCCAGGAGAGGCCCCGGTGCAACCCGCGGCGCGCGGCCATGGCAAGATTTTCGGCGATGGTCATGTTTGGCGCGGTGCCGCTGAAAGGATTCTGGAAAACCCGGCCGATGAACTTCGCCCGCTGGTGCTCCGGCCACTTGGTGATGTCATGGCCGCACAATCGCACGGTGCCACGATCGAGAGGAAAAGTTCCGGCGACGGCGTTGAGCAGCGTGGATTTTCCCGAGCCGTTGGTACCGATGATGATGAGGAAGGATCCCTGAGCGAGGGTGAAGGATACGTCGCGCAAGGCGAGCACTTCGTTGGGTGTTCCTCCATGGAAGGTTTTTCCGATGCCGGTAGCCTCGAGCATGTCAGCGTGCTCCCTTCCCGTGCGGCCGCAGTCTGGCCAGCGCGCCCGGAACGACGAGCGCCAAAAATACAAATACCGCGGTGATGAGTTTGAGATCGTTCGGGTTGAGTCCCCAGCGCAGGGCGATGGCCACGATCAGGCGGAAGAGGAGTGAGCCCATGATCGCTCCAGTGATAACAATGCCCGTGCTTTTGCTCCCGACCAGAGCCTCACCGATGATCACGCTGGCCAGACCCCACACGACCATGCCGATACCCATCTGGACATCGGCAAATCCCTGGTATTGCGCGAGGAGGGAACCGGAGAGTGCGATCAGGCCGTTGGAAACGGCCAATCCGAAGATCAAGATGAAATCCACGCTGCCTCCGAGCGCGCGGATCATTTGCGGATTGTCACCCGCCGCGCGCATGGCCGTGCCGAATTGGGTGCGGAAGAAGAGATAAAGCAGGGTTCCCACGCCGGCGACTGCCGTGGTGACCAGAGCGAGCACAGAGGCATCACGCTGGCCCACCTTCCATCCGAAAACCTGCAGATCACCTTGGCCGAAGAGCGAACCCAGCAGCCACTCAGCCTGCGTAACCAGCGTTGTCTCGTTGAGGAGCGGCAGGTTGCTCTTGCCCATGACGTGCAGATTGATGGAATAGAGCGCGGTCATGACAAGGATGCCGCTGAGCAGTCCGTTGATGCGAAACTTGGCGTTGAGCAATCCCGTCGCCGTGCCGGCCAGCATGCCCGCGAGAAATCCGCCGAAAGTGGCCAGCGCCGGAGGCCAATGCATGACGAGAAGCGAAGCAGTCACCGCGGCACCGAGGGTGATGGATCCGTCGGCCGTGATGTCGGGAAAATTGAAGATGCGAAAGCTCAGGTAGACCCCGAGGCCGAGCAGCGCCAGAATCAATCCCACCGTGGTGGCTCCGATCAGCAGGCTCATAGCTGGCCCTCCCCGTCGTCGGAAAACTGCACCGGCGCCATCCACATCGCGCCGCGCATGAGTTCTGTCTCACCCACACCTTCGATCTCACGATCATCGTGGAGGAGGTGCAGCACCGTTTTGGCCATTCCGCTCGAGGTGAGTCCCTCCGCCGTCGACACGAGATCCAGTTTTCCCGAGGGGAGAGGCCGGTAGGGAAAGATGGCCGCATGGAAGTGGCCGGCCAAGCTACCGCACGGAGCCAAAGGCCGGAAGAAAGGTGAAAGTTTTTCCTTGGGCTGGCGCGAGGCAAATCCCGCGATGATGACCATAGCCCGCTGCTCGTCGCGTTCGCTGGTGAAGGAAAGCCAATCGCGCACTTCGGGAAAATCGAAGGGGGAAACGCCGGTCGCCACGGCGGGAGACCGGAGCAAGGTGGCACCGACCACGCCGGCACTCTCCGCGACCAGGGCGAAGGCGCCGACCGCGTATCCTCCACGCTCCATCGCCGCCTCGACCAGCGAGGACAAGGAAATCGTCCCGCGCGTGTTTTGCGCCGCCTCGAAGCGCAGTTGGCGGGAAAACGGACCGTGCGCCGTCAATCCGTAGAGCAGCGAAGCCTCGGGAACCATGCGCGCCTCGGCCAGTTGGAAATCGGGCACGCTGCTGCCATCGGTCGGCATGGCCAGCGAGGCTCCACCCGCGCAGAGCAATTCCCCGAAACGCCCGCCGGTGCTCTCGGCGGGTCCGAAGGCGCCGAGTCCGATGACGAGATCCTCCAGCCCAAGGCGCACCCCTGTCACCTCAGGACCGCACTCACCCATGGCAAATTTTTCGGGATCACCATGGCAGCGGCCGCGCAGCACGGAATCGGGTGAGATGATGTGTTCCTCGAAGGCTGTGCCCGCAGATTCCCACGCGGTGGCCGCGGGTTCAGGCGCGGGAACTTCCTCGAGCAGCAGTCCGGCCAAGCCGGAAAGATCCAGAACGGACATCACATTGGCGTCCGCCCCGCAGATGCGCAGGTTGCCGCGAGCGTTGCGCAAAGTGCGATGGTATTTGAGGAGGATGCGCACACCGGCCGAACTGATGTAGTTGACTCCGGAGAGATCGAGCTCAATCTGCCGGTGGCCACCGCGGATCGCTTCCTCGATCGAAGAGCCGACATGCGGCGCCCAGTTCGCGTCGAAGCGGCCAACCAGTTTGAGGCCGAGCATACTGTCGCCGCGATGGGAAGTGATCTCCATGCTCAGGGTGCCTCCGGTTTACGGGCCCGGGCGACCATCTCGGGCGGAAAGGAGATACCCAGCTTGCGCGCGGCATCGTCGTTGAGCCAGACCACATTCTCCGCGACATTCTGCATTGGGATCGCCGCCGGACTATCGCCGCACAAGATCCGCGCGGCCATCCCGCTGGCTATTTTGCCCGGTTGGTAGAAGCCGAGGCCGACGCAGGCGAGCGCGCCGCGCTGCGCCGCCAGCGGGTCGTCGGTGAAGAGCGGAATCTCCTCGTCGCGCGCCACCTGGATCACCGCATCAAAGGCCTGCATAACCGTGTTGTCGGTCTGCGTGTAGATCGCGTCCACCCCGCGCGCGACGAGCGCTTGGGCCGCCGTCGCGACTTCCGAGGATGTCGCGACAGTCACTTCCTCCAAGGTGAATCCCGCATCGCGGAAGATATCACGCGCCACGCCGATCACTTTGACCGAGTTGGCCTCGGAGGCATTGTAGATCGTCCCAATCTTCTTCGCTTTGGGCAGGATCTGCCGGATGGCGACCACCATCTCTTTGACCGGAGGAAAAGAACCGGTGCCAGTGACACCGGGCAAATGGTCTTGCCATGACTTGCCGGCGCCCGCCGCCAACGGATCGGTCACCGCGCTGAAAACGACCGGTTTGTTTTTCACCAGGCTGCAGGCGGCGCCAAGCACGGGGGTGGTCATGACGAAAATCAGATCGTTGTCCGAGGATTCGAGATTCTTCAGCATGGGCGGCACATTGGCGATCTCGCCCTGCGCGTGCGTGCGGGTCACCTCGAGATTTTTTCCTTCCTCGAAGCCGGCGGCGTGCAGCCCGTCGAGAAAACCGCGCAGACAATTTTCCTGGTTGGCCTCGGAGGAGAAGTAGGCGACGCCTATTTTGTAGTTACGGCCCGGACGGGGTTTCGGCACGACGGTGGCGGGGCCCGGCAGGTTGGTTTCGGTCGCCGTGATCCAACCGTGGGCCTTGGCACGCACGGCATCGGGGATGGTCCATCGATCCCGCAGGCCCGCGAGCACCGTCTCGTTGTAGAGCAGTGTCTCCGGGACGAAGTTTTCCACCGGGACCGTGGCGGGATTTTTTCCGTCGAGCACGTCCGCCGCCAACTCCCCCACGGCGCGGCCGACCTCGGTATAGTTCGCGCCGAGATCGAACAGCCCGCCTGACTTGATGTTGAGCGGCAACGAGCTGAAGACCGGGACGCCGACCTTGCGCGCCTCCGCGATGATCGGTTCGGAGGCGGTGGAAACGGTGATGTCCCCGCTGATCCAGAGAGCCTCCGCACCGCGTGCCAGCACGGAACTTGCCGCCTCGATGGCCGCGGTCGAGCTATCGGCATTGGCCTCGATCAGCTCGATGCCGAGCTTGGCGCAGACCGC
>JBAXCT010000137.1:0-6023 GCA_037141375.1 Chthoniobacterales bacterium
CGAGCGCGCCGCCCAACTCCTTTTCCGCCCGGTCCATCTCCTCGAAGAGCGACTCAGCGTCGATCGTCGAGGCGCCCGCGGCCATCGCAGCGGTGCGGATGAGATTGTCACCCGTGGCCACGGTCAGGCGGTGCACCGCCGCGTATTTGAGCACCAGTTGCTCGAGGATGGCGTCCGCGCTTTGCCCCGCGCGCGGGTAGAAAACCTGCACCCCCGCCGAGCCCGATACCTCCGCGGACGGCGCGGTGCCCTGGCCTCCGTCGAACACCACCACGACCCGCACCCCGGTCGCGTCCTGGTGCCGCTCCATGAGGCGCAGCAGGCTTTCCCGGGCGGCCGCCGGGCTGCGGCGATGGAGGCTGGCCAGTTCCGGTCGGGCGAAAATGACGTTATGGGCGTCGATCAGCAGAAAGTTTTTGGCCATCTTTACAGTAGCGGGCGGGGTTTGTTTGACACCGCCCGAGCTTTCCCCCATGATGGCGGGTCTGCCCTGAATCCGGCACTTTATTTTTCCACGCCATGAAAAGAACTTACCAGCCCTCTAAGCGCACGCGCAAACGTCAGCACGGCTTCCGTGCCCGGATGAAGACCAAGGGCGGACGCGCCACCTTGGCCCGCCGCCGCCAGCGTGGACGCAAGCGCCTGCTCCCCAAGGGTGCCGAAGTGCATTACGCGCGCCATACCGGCGCTTGATCCGGTTCGCGCCAACCTTCCGCGGCTTGATGGCTGCCCTCAGGTTGCCCAAAGCGGCGCGCTTGAGCCGCCGGGCCGATTTCCACGCCGTGCGTGAGCAGGGGAATTCCTGGCATGGTCGTCTCATTGTTCTCGGTGGTCTGCGCACGGATGAAACCGGCGCAGCCAAGCTCGGGGTCATTACGACTCGCCGCGTCGGTTCCGCCGTGGAACGCACGCGCCTCCGCCGCCGCCTGCGGGAAGTCTTCCGCCTTCAGCGTCCGCTTTTGCCGGCGGGCCTGTGGATGGTGATCGTTCCGCGCCGCGCCGCGGTGAACGCCCAGTTTGCCGCGCTGGCCGAAGAGTGGCGTGTGCTGTCGGTGCGCGCTGGATTTCTCAAAGCATGAAGATCGCCGTCCTCATCGCCGTGCGGTTCTATCAATGGACGCTCGCGCCCTTCCTCACCTGGATCTGCGGTCCGGGCGCCGGATGCCGCTTCGAGCCAAGTTGCTCGCATTACTTTCTCGAGGCCGTCGAAACGCACGGGATCGTGCGCGGGGGCTGGCTCGGCTGCAAACGCATCGGCCGCTGCCATCCGTGGGGCGGCTGCGGCTGTGATCCTGTTCCGCCTCGCGCCGCGCAACTTTCTTTGAACTGATATGGACCGCAAAGCTTGGATTGTCATTGTTCTCTGTGTCGCAAGCCTCGGCCTGTGGCAATGGGCCTACATGAAATATTATGCGCCGACGCCGGAGCAGGTGGCCGCCGCCAAACACGCCAAGGCCGAACAGCAGCAAAAGGTCTCGGCCGCGCCATCCCCTTCGGCAGCTCCCGCTGTCGCGCCGGGCTCGACGCCTCCGCCTGCCGCCGTGGTCGAGACACCCGCGGTTCCCCGCGAGGAGCATCTCCTCTCCACCAAGCTGGCCGATTTTCTTTTTGTCAGCGACCAGGGCGGCATCGCCACGGTGGAACTGCTCGGACATCTCGGCGAGAACGGGTCGAAAGTTTTTCTCAACATTCCCGAAGCTGCGTCCATCGGCTCGATCGGCGAGCAGCCCGGCATTCCGCTGGGAGGGTTTATCCGCGATGCGTCCTCCGCGCCGAATGAGGTTGTGTTCCGCACCACGGCGGCCGACGGCGTGGAGATCCGCAAGACGTTCCGCGTCGAGGAGTCCGCCGGTAACGACGGCAACTATGTGGTCAATCTGGCCCTGCAGTTCGAAAACAAAGGGACCGCGCCCGCCCAGCGTCTGGGTCTTTTTGTCGGCACCGGAGCCTCGGCTCCCGTCCACTACAGCGACATGCCGCTCTACACCGGCTTCGACTGGTATCGTGAGGGCAAGGCGACCTTCGCGGACGTCAATTGGTTCAATGCCAGCTCCATCCCGCTCGTGGGGATCCAGCTGCGTCCCCCGCGGGAAAACTACGACCAGAAGACCGACAAGATTTCGTGGGCCGCGGTGAAGAACCAGTATTTCGCGACCATCGTCGCCGTCGGCACGGGCGACCCTGCCACCTCCGTCTGGGCACATCGGATCGAACGGCTCCATCCGGGGATTGACGAGGAGCACAAGGTGCTCGCGATCGAGGGCGCGCTCGGGCTCCCGGGTTTCCGTCTCGAACCCGGTCAGACCAAAGAATGGAACCTGCAGATCTATGCCGGACCGAAGGACCTCGGCCGCCTCGCCAAGCTGGGTCACGGGGAGCAGGACGTGATGAACTTCGGCATTTTCAAATGGGTGAGCGAAATCCTGCTTTACTCCATGAACGCGCTCCACGGCGTGCTCGGCAATTTCGCCGCGGCCATCATCGCGCTGACCATCATCATCAAGTCGCTCCTCTGGCCGCTGCAAAACAAGGCGACCAGCTCGATGCGGAAAATGTCGGCCCTCTCGCCGAAGATGACCGAGCTGCGCGAGAAATACAAAGACGACCCGACCCGCATGAACCAGGAGCTGATGAAGCTCTACAAGGAATACGGCGTGAATCCCTTCGGCGGCTGTTTCCCCATGCTCATCCAGATCCCGATCTTCTTCGGCTTTTACTCGATGCTCGGGACGGCCATCGAGCTGCGCAACAGCTCGTTCCTCTGGGTCCACGATCTCTCCCAACCCGACACCGTGGGGCACTTCCTCGGGTTTCCCGTCAACATCCTCCCGCTCCTCATGGCCGGGACCATGCTCTGGCAGATGAGCCTGACCCCCAAGACCGGCGACGCCGCCCAGCAGCGCATGTTCATGTTCATGCCGGTGATCTTCATTCTCTTCGCCTACAACTACGCCTCGGCCCTCTCGCTCTACTGGACCACGCAGAACCTCATTTCCGTCGGCCAGCTCTACCTGACCAGGAACCAGCCGCTTCCCGTGCTGGAAAAGAAAAGCGCGGTCCAAAAGAAAGCGCTTGAGAACAAGAGAGGTAAAAACAGAAGCTAGGGGCATGTCCCCGAAAGAGATCCTCGATACCATCCTCGGCTACCTCGGGTTTGCGGTGCAAATCGAGGAGCAGCCCGGCGAGCACGGCCTCGTGCTGCAGATTTACACCAGCGACGCCGAGTTGCTCACCGGTCCGAATGACGAGACGCTGGAGGATCTCCAGTATCTCCTCAACCGCCTCATCCAAGCCCAGGATCCCCAGGCGGAGCGCGTCACGGTGGATATCGAACACCGCCGCGCCATGCGCAACGATCGCCTCGTCGAGAAGATGAAGCAGATCGCCGCCCTCGTGAAGGAGCGAGGCAAGCCTTTGCAGACCGAACCGCTCAACGCCTACGATCGCTGGCTCGTGCATCAGGCGTTCAAGGATGATGCCGAAATCCAGAGCTGGAGCCCCGACGACCACGCCCGCACGAAGCGCATCACGCTCAGTCTGCGCAAAAACGGAGCGGCGTGAGCATGGACACGCGGTCTGTTTTCCTAGGTAGGGACGCCTCGCCGAGGCGTCCGTCTGACACGCTCCGCCACCGTGGACGACGCACTTTCTGTAGCGTCGGCGTCCCCGCCGACGGATCAATCGCGCAACAACCATGAGGAAGGTCACCTTAGCCGCCACGCAGATGTCCGTCGGCTGCGATCGCGCGGAGAGTCTGGCCAAGGCCGAAGCCTTCATCCGCCGCGCCGCAGGCGAGGGGGCCAACATCATCCTCGTGCAGGAACTTTTCGAGACGCCGTATTTCTGCCAGGACCAGCTGCCGGAATATTTCGAACTGGCCCGCCCGGTCGAGGGCAACGAAGGCCTCGCCAAGTTCCAGTCCCTCGCGCGCGAGCTTCAGGTCGTGCTCCCCTTCAGCTTTTTCGAGCGCGCCAATCAGGCGTATTTCAACTCGGTCGCCATGGTCGATGCGGACGGCACCTACATGGGGCTTTATCGCAAGACGCACATTCCCGACGGCCCCGGCTACCAGGAAAAATATTATTTCAATCCCGGCGACACGGGGTTCCGCGTGTGGGACACGAAGTTCGGCAAGGTCGGCGTCGGTATTTGCTGGGACCAGTGGTTCCCCGAAACCGCGCGCTGCCTCGTCCTTGGCGGCGCGGAGATTCTTCTTTATCCCACCGCCATCGGTACCGAACCGCAGTATCCCGAATGGGATTCGCGCGACCACTGGCAGCGCGTCATGCAGGGCCACGCCGCGGCCAACATGGTGCCGCTCGTCGCCGCCAACCGTATCGGCACCGAGCGGGGCAAGGGCAGCGAAATGACTTTCTACGGCTCGTCCTTCATCGCCGACGAAAGCGGTAAAAAAGTCGTCGAGGCCAACCGCACCGACGAGGCCGTCCTCACCCACACCTTCGACCTCGACGCCATCCGCAACCTCCGCGCCCAGTGGGGCTTCTTCCGCGACCGCCGCCCCGAGCACTACGGCGCGATGGTCACGGTCGACGGGAAAAAGTGAGGAGCCTGTCCCGCGCTCAGCGAAGCTTCTCGAGATCGACCAGCTTCAGCCGCGGAAAGTAGGTTCGGTAGTAGCCGCGATCGCGCGTGAGCAGAGAGTCCGCATGGTGGAGTGCGTGGCTGCCGACCAAAAAATCGGCCAGCATGCGTGGCTTGGGTTTGCTGCTCCGCTTCTGGTAGGCGACATACGCCGCCCCGGCGCCATGCAGATCGGGGATGCCGAAATTGACCACTTCGATGGACATTTCCCGGAGGGTGGACCGGAGTTGATCGGCTGAGGCAAAATAGGCGGCTATCTCCGCCACCACCACGGGGCAAACCATCAGCGCGCCCTTCGTCCTCGCACGATCCAAGGCGGCGACTGCTTCATCGCTGAATTCATTCGCCGGCCCGATCAAGTCGATCAGCACATTCGAATCAATCGCGGTCGTCATGCATCGGCATCGCCCCGCTCCACCGTACCGCGGAGGGCTTTCATCGCCGCCTTGCTGCCGCCCAGTCCGCGGTCCTTGGCCATGGCCCGGAACTTGGCGAAGTGGCTCTCTTTCGATGCCTTGCGCGCGACAAAAGTCGCCCCGGGCCCGAGTTCCAGCTCCAGCCGGGTGCCGGGGACCAAGCCGATCGCCTCGCGTATACCGACCGGCACCGTGATCTGGCCCTTGCTGCTGATGGTGGTGGTCATGGCTTTACTATAAAAGTAAAGAGCAGTAAGTAAAGCAACGATGAGAGTGATTCTGACCGCGTTCGCGCTGCTTTTTGCGCTGGGCCTGCGGGTTTTCGCCGCGCCACCGACCTTCCAGCAGATCAACCAAGCCTGCGGGGCCCCACTCTTG
Organism: Chthoniobacterales bacterium; assembly: GCA_037141375.1. Taxonomy (GTDB): domain Bacteria; phylum Verrucomicrobiota; class Verrucomicrobiia; order Chthoniobacterales; family JACTMZ01; genus JACTMZ01. Next base: position 5,397 of record JBAXCT010000137.1, read on the forward strand.
GCCGATGAGAATCTTTGGGACGATGACGCCGAGGCCGTCGCCGCGCGGCTCGGCTGGCCGCGCGAGTCCCAGACCTCGCACGATTCCAGCTACCGTTTGTATCCTCCTCCCGAAGCCCGTTTCTTCGGTGCGCGCCCTTATTCGCAGGTCCTGCTCGCGGAGGACAGCAAGCCCGTCGGCCTCTCGCTGGTCTTCGCCAACAAGGGCGACGCCGTCACAGCTGTGGCCGGGCGCCTCGACAACCGCGCGGCCCGCGCCCGCCGCACGGAGCTGCGGGAATACCAGATCGCCATCGGGCAGGACGAGAAGACCCTGGCCGATGCCTTGACCGCCTTGCTCGGTGACCCGTCCAACGACCGCTTCGGCCAAGGTCGCGAGACGGCAGAGAGCGTGAGCCGATGGAACTGGAACGGTCACGCCTTTCTCCTCGCTGCCCCTCGCGGCGAATATGTCGCCCTGCGCATCCTGCCTGCGGATATGGCCGACACCGGTGGTAAATCGCGTGTCGCGGACGACATCATTCGCGCCCGCGCCTTATCCCGCGTGGAGAAGCGCCCGAACGGCGATGTCGTCCTGCGCGACATTCCCATGGTCAACCAAGGCCCCAAGGGCTACTGCGTTCCCGCC
>JBAXCT010000138.1:0-6014 GCA_037141375.1 Chthoniobacterales bacterium
GCCCAAGCCGGCTGCGGCTCGGCCCATGCTCTTTCGATCTCTTCCACAAGTTCCCCTCCCAGTCGCGGTAATGTCCTCATAGGCCCAAGAGTCTCGGCACAAACTCCGAGATTGGAAAGTCTATTGACGAAAGGACGTTGGCATCAAATCAAAGATCCTATAGCCCTCGCTCACCTTGGCCTCCTTTTGACCAAAGGTCTCGAACTCGTCCAAAATGTAGTGGAGAAAAACACCTGAAAATCCGAGTAAGTGCATGCAAATCACAAAACAAACTTTTGAACTGTGAAACTTCGGCTGGCCAAGCCAGACCCACAGCGCGGGCGCATGATGCAAGGTCGGCAGACTTCCCAAATCCGACATTTCAATTTTTGGCAAAAAGTAGAAATGCCAGGCTCAATGCGTCGCTGGACGTTGTTTGCCAGTTTTTTGCGATTTTCCGTGCTGGCGGAGATCAGCGGGTTGGGTGATCTACGAAGGGCACGATCGGCGCGTCGCGCCAGAGCGACTCGAGGTCATAAAAATCGCGCTTCTCTGGGTGGAAGATGTGAACGAGCACCCCGTGGTAATCGAGCACGATCCACTGGCTGGCCGGAAAACCGTTCGAGTGCGCCTGCGCGCCGATTTTGTCGCGCAGGCTTTCGCGGATCTCCGTGCCGATCGCCTTGAGGTGCGGTTCGCTTGTGCCGGAGCAAATGACGAAATAGTCGGCGAAGCTGGAAAGTTTCCGCAAATCAAGGATGCGAATGTTTTCGGCTTTTTTGTCGGACGCCGCGTGGGCGGCGGCTAGGGCGATGGTTTCGGGATCGGCTGTCACAGGTGGCGGTAGAGTCCGCACTTGCTGATGTAATCGCACACAAGGTCCGGCGTCAAATAGCGTATACTCTTTTTCTCGGCAACCCTGGTCCTGATATCGGTCGACGACACATCGATCAGCCTCCGCACGACGGGCCAAGCATGCTGTGGAGCGGACCTGGAAGCCCTGGCCAGCACGGCGATGGAGGCCAGCCTTTCAATCTCCCCGGGATCTTTCCAAGTTCCAAACTTCTCCACATGATCGGCGCCGATGAGCAAAGCAATGTCTCCGCCGGGATCGGCCGAGTGCAACTCGCGCAAGGTATCGACCGTGTAGCTCGGTGAGGGTCTTTGCAACTCCATGCCGCTGACCGCGAAGCCCGGTTCCTGCGCGATCGCCAACTCAATCATGGCCAAACGGTCTGCAGCGGTGGCCGGCACGGTTTCGGTTTTGTGCGGCGACCGGCTGGCCGGAATGAAAAGAACGCGGTCGAGCGCAAGTTCCTCCAAGGCGGCGCGGGCAAGGATAAGATGCCCGTGATGAATCGGGTCAAAGCTGCCGCCGAAGACGCCTGTTCGCATGCCATGAGACTAGCCCGAACTTCTGATGCTAAGCATGCACTATTCGCCAGGAAGAGAGGTCTGAGCGCGGATGGGATGATGAGGAGCGGGGCTGCGGCGCGCACCTCACCGCATGAGCAATGCAGGCCAGACGCACGGCAGATCATCCAAGCCCGGGGAGCGGGGACCCTCCGCCGAGTTCGAGCGGGAGTCCGAGCAAGTGGCGTCGCACCATGTCGAGCGTCGCGGAGGTCGCCATGTGCTTGAAGGTCTGGCGATCGAGCGGGAAAAAGCAGGCCCGCACGGTGGCTGGCTGGCCGTGCGCTGCGAGGCCGATGAAGACCGTGCCAACCGGTTTCTCGTTCGTGCCGCCGCCCGGGCCAGCAATGCCGGTGGTGCTCAGAGCGAGATCCGTTCCGGCGACACGGCGCGCGCCTTCGGCCATGGCGGCCGCCACCGGTTCGCTCACCGCGCCGTGCGCGGCGATGAGGTCGTGCGGGATGGCCAAAGTATCCTCCTTCGCCTGGTTGGCATAAGTCACGTAACCGGCCCGGAAAATCGCCGACGCCCCGGGCACATCGGTGATGCGGTCGGCCAGCGCACCGCCGGTGCAGGATTCGGCCACCGCCAGCGACAAATGTTTTTCGCGCAGCAGGGCGACCACGGCCGCTTCGAGCGTATCGCCGCGCGAGTAAATCCATTCGCCGATCTCCCGCAGAATGTCCGGTTCCACCGCATCGAGAGTTCGCGTCGGGCCGATGAGTCGGAAATCAACTTCGGCCGGCCTAGCGCAGTAGCCGACCTCCATGTCTCCGCGCGCTTCCAGCTTTTCCCCGATGCGCGCTTCCACCTGGCTCTCGCCGATGCCAGTGAGACGATAAATTCGGCGTTCGCGGCTGCCCGCGCCCGGCATCATGCTTCGCAATTTGGGAAGCACGTGATCTTGCACCATCGGCTTAAGTTCGCGCGGAGGCCCCGGCAGCAGGAAGACGTGCCGCGCGCGACGGGTGCCGAGTTTGTCCGGGGGAAAATAGAGTCCCGGGGCCGTGCCGTGAGGGTTTGGCAGGACGATGGCCCCCTCCGGCACCATCGCCTGACGCCTCACGCGGTCGGCCATGGGCAGACCGCGCCGCGCGAATCTTTCGCGGATCCCTTGCACGATGCTTTCATCCTCGTGCAGAGGCAAGCCGAGGAGTTCCGCCCCCGCCTCGCGCGTGATGTCATCGCTCGTCGGACCGAGTCCGCCTGTGGTGATGACGATATCGGCACAATCGAGAGCGCGGTCGATGGCCCCGTGGATCTCCGGGCCGTCGGGCACGCAGACCTGCCGTGTGATGGTGATGCCGAGCGGGGCCAGTTCGCCGGCAAGGTAGGCGAGGTGCGTGTTTTGCACCAAGCCGAGCAGCAATTCGGAACCTGTGTTGATGACCTCTGCGTTCATCAGTTGCGGCAGAGAAGGTGGCTCCAGCTTTTGACGCGGTCGTAGAGCATGGCTTTGCCGTGCCGATGGTAAACGTAAAGCAGGTTGGCGAGGATACGGGTGAGCATCTGCCGCGCGCCGGCCGCGGCGAGATGCCATTCCTCGAGTTGCTGGTTTTGTCGGCGGAGAATCTCTTCGCAGTCCCGACGGGCCAGCACGCGTCCGTGATGGAACGGATCGAATAGGATCGATCCGTGCCGCGCAAGAAAGTGTCCCGGAAGATTGACCCCTTCCACTGGTGCGCCCGCGCGCTGGCCGACAAGCATGTAAACCAACGCCAAGCTGATAGGGATACCCTTGCGAGAATCGAGCACGCAGGACAGAAGCGAGTTGCCCTCATTGTAGTAGTCTTCGGAGTTTCCGGCGAAGACAAGTTCCGCGCCGAGAAAATCAGTCATGATTTCCACGCGGCGCCGGTCACCCGGCGCGCGGCGCAGGCGTCGCCGGAGTTCCACGCCCCAGGCATCGAGCCGCTGGCGGTAGGGTGCGGCCTCGAACCCGCGCAGCAGGGCGGCCCCCAGCAACCAGTTTGCTTCCTCAAGGTCCGAGGCATCTCCGAAGACCGGGCACAGTTTCTCAAATCGCTCCAAGGCCTCGCGCTGCACGATGTCATGCAGCACCTCGCGCGCATGCAGGGCGGCGAGGGGATTATCGCACCCCGCCAGATCGCGCAGATCCTCCATCCCTGCCGCTCCCTCCTCGGCGAGCTGCTTTTTGACCAAACGCACCGTTTGCTCATCGTCGTCGGCGAGCAACCGCACCAAGGCGTTTTTTTGCGGGTGCATGTTCTTCTGCCAATTAATCCTTCCGGGCCCCGAAGGCAAGCCGCGCGGCTTCTTGGCGGCTTGTCTCGCGAGGCCGCCTCGGCCATCTTGGCGGATATGAAGAAAACCGGATGCGCGCTTCTCGTGCTCTTTCTCGCCCTCTGCGCGAGCGTTTTTCTCAATCTTGTCCTCGCGGCCTGGTTCGGTGCAAGCGAGGCGGAGAGCGTGGCGGCGGGCCGGTTCACGCCGCGCCTCGAGGAAATCGTCATCGAGCATGGTTCGCGCGACGCCGGCAAGATCGCCGTGATCCCCGTGCAGGGCGTCATCCAGACCGACGATCGGACCGAGTGGGGATCGTCGATGGTCGACGACATCACCAAAGCTTTGCGGACCGCGGCGGACGACGACGAAGTGAAGGCTGTCGTGCTTGCGGTTGATTCGCCCGGTGGTGAAGTCACCGCTTCGGATATTCTCTACCACGAAGTCGGCAAATTGCGCGCGAATAAGCCTGTCGTCGTGTCGATGGGTTCGCTCGGTGCTTCCGGTGCCTATTATCTCTCGTGCGCGGCTGATTGGATCGTGGCCAACGAAACAACGTTCACTGGCAGCATCGGAGTGATCATCCAATCGCTCAACTACGAGCAGCTTTTCAGCAAGGTCGGTCTCGATGCGGTGGTTTTCAAAAGCGGCAAGTTCAAGGACATGCTCAGCGGCTCGCGCAAGATGACGCCGGAGGAGCAGGCCTACATCGAGGGCGTCGTGCAGCAGGTCTACGGGCGGTTTTTGGATATCGTCGCCAGCGGGCGTAAGTTGCCGGCCGACCAACTGCGCGCGGGTCTGGCCGACGGCCGTATCATCACAGGCAAGGATGCGCAGGCCGCCGGTCTGGTCGACCAGGTTGGTTATCTCGAAGACGCCTATGACAAGGCCCGCGAACTGGCAGAGGCACCCGGTGCCTCCGTGATCCGCTACGAGGCCGGACTGAACTTCGGCCGTGTTCTCCGTCTCCTCGGGGCGGGCGCCAAATCCAAGGTCGAGCTGCAGGTGGGCGGCGCACCGTCGCTGCGCCTGCAACCCGGCCGCGCCTACCTTTTGCCCGAGTTTTACGCGTGGTAGGCGGATTGTTGCCCTGGTTCGCGCTCGTCGCGCTGGTCATTTGCACCGCGGCTAGCCTGCGTTTTTATCTTCCGCTGGCCCGCGCGGTTTTCGCACGCCATGAGGGGCTCGTCGGTACAGGGTGGGTGCGTTGGCCGGATGCCGCCGTCGCTTTTGTGCTCTGTGTCTGGTTCGCCATGCTGGGCCGCGAAGCCTTGGCCGAGTCGGGCGCGCGCGTGGTGGAATTCCGCCATGTAGTGGGCAGCGCCATGACCTACGCATCGGTCGTCACCTTGATTGTCGGCGCGCTCGTCTACCGCAACGAATCGCTGGCGCTTGTTTTCGGTTGGTCGTCCGGCGGCTTCGCTTCCACCTTGGGCCGTGCGCTGCTCTGCCTGCTGGCTGCCTACCCGTTGCTCACCCTGGTGCAGTCCATGGTCTATCGCTCCTCAGGCGGTAACGTCACACCGCAGGACGTGGTGGAGTTTCTGCGGAACGCGCAAGCGCCGCGCGACCGCTCGGCCATCCTCCTCATGGCGGTGGTCATTGCGCCGCTTTCCGAGGAAATAATTTTCCGCGGCTTCCTTTATCCGGTCGGCAAACGCTACGTGGGGCCTTTCGCCTCGGCGGTCATGGCGGCCCTGCTCTTTGCGGTGCTGCATGGGCACATGCCTTCGATCCCCGCGCTCTTCACTTTGGCCCTTTGTCTTTCCTTGGCCTATGAGAAGACCGGTTCCATCCTTGTGCCCGTTCTCATGCATTCCCTGTTCAACGCGATCTCGGTGGCCGGCATTCTCCTTTTGCTGTGAGCGCGAAACGCACCGAGGATGAAGTGGTTGCGCGCTTGCGCAAAGTTTTGCGCCGGCCCGATGTGACTGCCGGTATCGGGGATGATTGCGCCGCGGTGCCGGGGCCCCGTCGGGGACAGCTTCTCCTGCTCAAGACCGACTGCGTGGTGGAACGCCGGCATTTTCTCCCGGCCGATCCGCCCGCTGCCGTCGGTTGGAAAGCCGCGTGCCGCGCGGTGAGCGACATCGCCGCCTGCGGCGGACAACCGGTGCACGCGCTGGTCACCTGCGTGGTGAGGCCTTCGCAGACGGGAGGCTGGCTGGACGGACTTTATCGCGGCCTGGAAAACGCCGGCCGGGCCTTCGGCTTTCATATCGTCGGCGGTGAAATGGCCCGCACCGACGGACCGGCAGTGATCAGTGTGGCCATGACGGGCCAGGTGTCGCGGCGCCGTTTTATCCCGCGCAGCGGCGGCCGTCCGGGCGATGTGCTTTTTGTCACGGGGCGGCTGGGCGGGTCGCTCAAATCCGGAT
>JBAXCT010000139.1:0-5991 GCA_037141375.1 Chthoniobacterales bacterium
TTGCCGGGTTGTAATTTCAGAACGCCAGCGAATCAGGCAACCTTCGCTTGCTTGCGGCGGCGGATGACACCGGCCACGCCCAAGCCGAGCAACATGGCGCCAGCGACGACCGTCGAGGGCTCAGGAACTTCGGGTGGAGCGGCATCGTAGGTATAAGTAACTGACATTTGCGCTTGGGCGAGAAAGGCCGTTGTGTCGAACGATCCACCATTTCCTGTGAAAAAAGCGCTGATTTGCGGGTTTTGTTTGAGAGCGAAAGCAACATTTCCTGCCCCTTGATAAGCGGACCAAAAGCCAGAAGTTATCGTTGAATTGCTATTGTTCACGATGGTATTCGTCGCCACAGTGAAGGTTTGCGGGCTGGATAATTCACCAACTCCCTGCGGATCAGCGACTATTGCTCCATTTGCATTGGGTGTTGTGGTGAAAACATAGGCGCTGTTTGAGTAGCCGGTGAAGCCCAGGAGCCCCGTCGGGTCGTTCAACTGCATGAGAGATTTGGTCGTGTCGATCTCGACCGTTCCCGGCGCGTTGGCAGTCACGGTGAAGCTTCCGCCGTCCTTGAGAAACACGATGGTCACCGACACACCGGTGAGAGTGCCCAAGCCGGTGTTGAATTGATTTAAGTTCAGGGCGTAGGAGCTGTTGTTGCTGTTGGCGATCTGGGAGTTTGTGTAGCTGACGCTGGCAGCGGAGGCAACCGAGGCCATCGCAGCGGTGATGAAAACTGCTAATATTGGTTTTAATGTTTTGAACATGAGGTGAGGTTAGCAGGCACCAGATGGGATACGCAAGCGAAAAAAAGATTTTTTTCGGGAGCATTTCGGACGCCGAATTTTGCATGCTTTTCTGTTGTAAGGCACTCTGCAACAACGTGATATGTTTTTCTTTTGCACGCTCCTCGATTCGTAGTGCTGAAATTTCATGCTTTCGCGGGCGTGTACGCGCGAAATCAGCACAGGTCTGCGCCGTGAGCCGAAGACAGTTTGAGATGTTGGCAGAGGATACCGACAGCCTCGTAAGATGGCGCTGCGTGTTCCGGTCTTGATCCTTGATCGCGCCGGTGCCCAGCTCGTAGGGCAATGCGTGCGGTGTAACCACAGCAAGTCAAAGGAACGCGCTGGCTGCCATTCTTCGATGGGCGCAGGAACCAGAGGCCTGGATCGAAGCGCTTCGCTGCCTGAACACGCAAAGCTTGTGCGAGCGGCGCAAAGTCGTTCGGGATATTGCGCCGCGAGCGGAAGAAAAATTTTTCCGCTGACTTGCTGCGAAGCGGAGGCCCTGCGCCCCCCCCCCGCTGCGGGCTGGAGTTCATCGCAGTTCGGGTTGGAGTCCGCACGACGAACCGAGTAAATTCTCCACATGGCAAACGAGGAACCCACGACACCCAACCCCGAGGAGAAGAAGTCGCAAGTTTCACCCGCAGAGGCTGAAAAAGGATCGGGCCCACGGCGATGGAAGATCCTAGGCATGCTTCTCACCCTGATCATCGCCTTGGCCGGCGTATCGGCGTTGGGCCTGATGGAAAAATGGCGGACCCGCCAAGCCATAAAAATGGTGCAAGGGACGAAGGAAATGTTCGAGGCCGGGCAGCAGCAGCAAGCTTTTCTGCGGATCGAATCCGCGTGGCGGATGCGCCCGAATGAGCCTCAGGTGATCCGGGCGATGTGTTACGTCTTAGAGGTCTCGAACAATCCGCAGTCGCTCGAACTCTACGAGAAGCTCGCCGCCTCGGGCGACATGTCCGCCGCCGACCGCCAGCGCTATGTGCTGGCCGCCGTGCGGTTCAGGAAGAGCGAGCTGGCCGATCGACAGGCTCAGATTTTGGCGCAGTCGGGCGATGTCGGATACCTCCATCTGGTCAAGGCCGAGCAGTTCCGCCTGCAAGGCCAGACCGAGGGCGAGGAAAAAGAATTGCGCGCCGTCGCTGCCGATTCGGCGGCCGCGGATAACGCGCTGCTACGTCTGGCCTCCAACCTGGCTTCGCGCGGTCCCAGCGCCACGGAGGCCCGGGCAGAAGCCGTCTCGATCTTCGGCCGATTGTCCTCCCGCGACGACACTCTCGGCTTGAGCGCACTGACCGCCGGCCTTGCCTCCGGTGCAGTTCCCGCGGGGGAGGTGTCGGTGTGGGCTGGCCGTCTGGCCAATCACCCGCAGGCCAACGACAACTCATTCCTCATCGCGCAAGCCGCACGCTGGCCCAACGATAAAGAGGGGCGCCGGGCGATCGTGAAAGACATCATGACAAGATTTTCCGATGCTCCGGTGGCGCGCAAGCTGACCGCTTTGCTCTGGCTCAACGACCACCAGGAGTTTGCCCGGTCACTGGATCTGGTGAGCGACGAACAAGCTCGCAGCAACCCCGGCGCGTTCGTGCTCTATTTGGATGCTCTGGCCGGTCGCGGTGATTGGACTGCGGTCGACATCGCCCTCTCCAAGGATGTCCCGCTCAAGGGGGGAGTTTTGGTGGAGCTTTTCCGCGCGAGGGCAGCGAACCGTGTCGGTCGCGCGGACATGGCGCGGCAATCCTACGAACGCGCCTGCCAAATGGCGCTGACCGATCCCGAGCAGATGCCCACACTGGTGAACTTTTTTCAGGCTGACGGAAAGAGCGACACCCTCATTGAGTTGCTCAAACAGGCGCTGGATGGTCAGGACAAAGCCAATGCCGAGGCCGCACTCCTGCGGATCAGCCAGCACAGCAAGAGCGCCGAAGAGTTGCACGAAACATGGTATGCCATCGCCCGCAGCCAACCTGACAATAGCGCGGCAGCCCATAAGGCGGATTACTATGCCATGATTACCGGGGCGGCGCCTCCATCCACGCCGGTCGCCCGCGGTCAGATCACGGCGAACGACATCGACCTGTGCTCGCTTCGCGCCCTCGCCTTGCTCAAGGAGGGAAAAGAAAAGGAGGCGGTGGCGCTTTTCGAGGGAATGTCCGTGACTTCAGACAAGATCACGCCGCAGCAAAAAGTGGTGGTGGTCTGCGTGCTGGCCGCCAATGGACGCATGGATCAGGCCAAGGCCATGGCCGGAACGCTGGATCCCACCATCCTGACCAAGCAAGAGGTCCAAATGGTCGAGGAACACCTCAAACGCTGATCCCAGCCGCCGCCCCCTGCTCTGGCCCAAGGAAATGCCTGGAGCGTTGGCGAGGATTTTCACAGGCGGTGTGCAGCGGTTTTGCAGAGAAGCGGCACAGGCATCTTGCCGGCGTCCCGCCTGTGACGATCTGACATCACGGACGAACGAGACTGCGTGAAGACCGGCAACGAAAACGCGCTTGATCTGACCTCGGTTCATGATTGAGCCAGAGAGTTTGCTCGCACCATGCTGGGCGGCAATGGACCCCGGATTTTTCAGGCCAAGGAAACCTCGATCAGCAGGCCCTAGTTTTGTGTCAGGGCCGGGCCCGTTTGAATTTTCAAGCGATAGACGGCGCTGCTGTTCAAGGTGTCGGGAATGTTAAGCTTGCCATCCGAGGTGAGCATCGCGCTTCTGACAAAGATCGTCTGCCAACCGCTCAAACTGCCGCCCGTTTGTTCCAGCGTGAGAAAGGCATGGTCAGTCGCAAGGGCTGAGCCCGCGGTGAGAAGAAGAAGCATGAGTTGCCGCATAGCGGACAAATTAAAGCCGAAGATTTTTCCCGCAAGCCTCTTTGTTGAGAAGCGGCGGCGCTTGGCTCACGATGCCAGAGCGCCCATGTGTTGCCTCTATCCTGAAACTTAGGCGTTACCTATGTCTTGAACCGCGCGCCCCGTGAGGATCCGGTTCCACCAGCTTACGTCGGCGTCGCGGTGGGCTCAGGCGTTGGCGTTGGCGTAGGCTCAGGTGTCTGCGTTGGTGTCGGGGTCGCGGTAGGCGAAGGCGTCGGCGTTGGCAAACGACGCACAGTCCGCAAGCCGATATTGATACTGTCGTTGGCTGACGGAATATTGTAGAAGCGAGAGGCGCATCGTGCCGCTGAAGCGCCGCCGCGGCACCAACCGCCTCGCAGCACGTGATAGGAGCCAGTAAGGGGCCCATGAGGATCAGTCCCACCAGCATACGGCGTCCCATACCAATCCCAGCACCATTCCATCACGTTCCCCGCCATGTCAAAGAGGCCATACCCGTTGGCGGCAAAGGAACGAACCGGGCTGGTTGCTGGACTTATTCCTCCCACGCTCCCGACGGGATTGTAACCATCCGGGCCCAAATCGTAGGAGTATCTGTTGGTATTGCCGTAGTAGTTCGCCTGCTCTTCCGAAATCGTGGCGCCCCACGGAAAACGCTGGCCGACCAAATCTCCCCGCGCTGCCTTCTCCCACTCCGCCTCTGTCGGCAACCCGTAGCCGTCGGCGTCCCAGTTCACCAGTGAGGTGGTTAAATCCACCCGGCCTGTCCGGTAGACCCCTGTTAACGTGGTATTCGTATGGTAAACGGCCGTCCTCCCCTCTCGCTCACTGCGCGCGTTGCACCACTTCGCGCAATCGTACCAATTGACACTCTGCACCGGATGGTTCGTATTCTTGCCGGAACCGACGTTGTCGAAATCATACCCATTGGTCTTCGCCCAGTCGTAAACCGTCTGCCACTGGCTGAGCGTCACCTCCGTGGCGTCCATGTAAAAGGCGGACACTGTGGTGCTCGTCGCATTGGCATCAAAGACCTCCGTATCCAAAACACGTGTTGTCTTCAGCCGGTAGAATCTGCGGCTATCCAAGGCGCCGACGTCCATCTTTCCTTCGGCTGTAAGCATTCCGCTTGTCACTGGCACCGCTTGCCAAGTGTTCAGATTGTCCGTGGATTGTTCCAAGGTTCCGAGATCGACAGTGGAGGTGTTGCCTATGATGAAACTCCCCTCTGGGATGAGGACCATTGCAAAGGGATCAGCCGCAAATACCGGCGTTGCCGATACAAGAAAGAGAAGGAGGAGGAGGCGCACAAACTCAAAATACCCAGCCAGAGCCATCTCGCAAGCCCGACTGGTGATCGGAGTCGAGGCGCTTGTCCTCCGCATCGGCGGACCCTCGCGGCTTCCGCGGTGTCGCTCGCGGCCAAAACACCCCCCCAAAAAAAGCCGATACGCCTGCCAAGGCGATGAGGTGGGTGGGAAGCATGCCCGGAATCATCTTCTATCGTCCGTCCGACCCCTCTCGCCCTCTCCCGGTGATACTTCTACCCTCGCCTCCTCTGGCTTCGAGGTCTGGTCGGTTCCTCATTGGCCAAGCATTAAATCTACATTGCCACTCGCGCGGGTTCCAACCCGAACTCGGACTATCTTGAACCGCAAGCAAAGGAAGCCTCAGATGAACCAATGCCGGTCTGGTGAAGCGAACTATTATCCTAGGGACGCAGTCGACCGTTCAGCGACGGAGGATGAGCGATTTACGTTATCGGCTTACCTCGCTCTTAGGGTGGGTGCGCCGGATCGGTAGGTCGTTGGCTTTAAACCGCTCAACCATGAACCGTAAACTCTCAACGCCCTTTCTAGGATAAGGTTTCTGGCCTAGGCGGGCGCTGTTGACAGGGACGCTTCTCGCCACAGCACTGGGCTTCCAAAGCGGTGGCGAATCACTCGAACAGTTGCCACTATGCAAAAAGGCCGTGGGAAGATCCCACGGCCCTTTTTGTGAGTGTTGCTGAAAGCTTACTAGCGCTTCTTTGACCGGCTGTCTTTCGGCGTGCTAGCAGGTGTCGCTGTGGCAACAGGCTTGGCCGAGACCTTGTCCTTTTTCTTCGACTTACTATCTTTTGGCGTTCCTGTAGGCTTAGGAGTGGCTGTTGGGCGAGGATTATTCTCCTTGGACTTTTTGTCCTTAGGCGTCGGTGTTGGTGTGGCCGAAGGCCTAGGTGTCGGCGTCGTGGTAGGCGAAGGCGTTGGTGTCGCGGTAGGCGAAGGTGTTGGTGTCGCGGTAGGCGAAGGCGTCGGGGTCTCCGTAGGCGAAGGTGTCGGGGTCTCCGTAGGCGAAGGTGTCGGGGTCTCCGTAGGCGAAGGTGTCGGGG
>JBAXCT010000140.1:0-5986 GCA_037141375.1 Chthoniobacterales bacterium
CCGGAGTTCCTGTTTCTAGTCGGCGCCTAATCCGAAATCACTGCCGGGCAGGGCGGTGTTGCCCCCCCCCCACCCGCACCGACCGGCCGCAGCCTCCAGCAGTTCCTCGCATATCAACTGCTCGAGGAGGTTGGACATTTCATCGTCGGCAGAGGCGGTTCGGGAAAATGAGCTAAAGATAGGCCCCGACTTACGCGGCGAGCGCGCCGCGGATGCGGTTGAGGCAGGCCTCGGGGGATTTCTTGAGGGAGTGTGGCCAGATGCGGATGACGCGCCATCCTCTACCCCGGAGCTGGCGGGTGACGCGCAAAAAAAGATGTCTTCCGCGGTCGATCAGATTCGCCCGGCTTCCCGCTCGCGGGTGAGAAACTCCGACGGCAGCATAATCGGCATGCCATAGCACGCCGATCCGAGAAGATTCACAAAATCTGCACGATCCGGGGTGAGAAGAACATCAGCCCATGCCAGTGCGGTGACCAACACCGGGCGGTCCTTCGCCACAAGGGAACACCAAGGCACAATCCAAACTGATCACGTCGGCGACGATGGACAGTTGTGGCTCGAGTCTCTGCCAAGCCTCACTCGCCTCGGACCCGAACTTCGGGATGTTATGCTCCGCCTCTTCCACCACCCATGGGCTTGCCATCAAGTTCCAACCCGTCTTCGGGGCATAATCAAACAAGGCGCGAGAGGCGCCTGCGGAAGACTTGGCGGCGGCCAGCAAAACGCTGGTGTCGCAGAAAACGTTCACGCGCCGACTTTGAACTTCCGGAAGCCCTCTTCATCCTCGGCGACCCATTGCTCGATGGTGGCCTTCGGAATATCGCGCGGCCGCGGGAATTGGGCACCGCCCTCGCGCAGACCAATCAGCAGAGAAGCAAGCAACCGCTGCTTCTGCTCAACCGGCAAGACCTTGGCGGCTTGTTCGATCTCGGCCAATGTGCTCATAGCCAGACCATAACGCACGCGGGCTGCTGCGGCAAACGCGGATTCAGGCGCCGTATTCGCGGGGAATAGCTGGAGAAATTGCCAATTGTCGAATCGTGGCGTGGTTTTTTAAGCGTAAGGCAAGGCCTGGCCTCCCAAACAACTTCATGGGTACATGCTGAAACGGAGCCCTGAAAACATTCCAACATTCCTAGGAATGTTGGAATGTTTTCCGTGGGGTGTGGGCCTGCACAGACACTCTAAGAGCCGGGGCGCTGAGCGTGCGGCGTCGGGCGGAAACGGACCATCTTTTGGTTTCCACGCCCTCAGCGCTCAACCATAGACCCTCAACTTCCGTTTCAGGTTTATTCAAGGCTTGTTGCCAGATGCGGATGACTTTCAAGCCTTGGGGCCGGATGCTTCCGCCGTCATGCGGCGGAATGTCAAAGGTCAAGATGTGACCCCACTTCCCCACCTTCGTCAAAGCCGAAGGCCGCGAAGTTCTCACCGCCCTGCAACACCGCCTGCGCGAGCTGGGCGAATCCACCGAGATCGTCATCGTTAAATGATCTTCAGCAGCGGAAAGAAGCCGCTCAATCTTTTGACATTTTGTACAATTTGTCGTAAGGTCGTTCTTATGAAAGTCATGACTGCTTCCGAGGCCCGGCAAAATTTCGGGCAATTTCTTGATTACGGCATCCAAGAGCCTGTGGTCATCAAGCGCCATCAGCGCGACCTCGGCGTCTTCCTGCCTATAGCTCTCTACCGCAATCTGGTCTCGGCACAGAATCGCAAGATCACGCGATCGATGGACAAACTCCAAGCCGAAGCCCGCAAGGCTGGTCTCACCGCCGCGGCCTTGGATCGGTTGCTTGCCGCCGAAAATCCCAGCTGACCGGTGGTGGTCATCTTCGACACCAACGTCCTGGTCAGCGCTGCTTTGCTGTCGGGAAGCCGGGCTGATGCGTGCGTCCGCGCCGTGCTCTCGCGCCAACTCCCGCTCATCTTTTCTACAGCCACCTATGACGAGTTGGCTGATGTGCTGATGCGGACCAAGTTGGATCGCTATGTGTCCCGGCGGACTCGCGAGGCTCTGCTGCGGACTTGGCGCAAGGCCGCGGTGATGTTTCCCGGGGCGACTCTGCGTGAGGATGTTCGAGACTGCCGCGATCCCGACGACGATAAATTTCTCGAATTGGCTCTGGCCAGTGGCGCTCGCGCTATTGTCACCGGCGATGCGGATCTGCTGGTGCTCGATCCGTGGCGCGACATCCGCATCGTCAAGCTGACCAACTTCGAAAACGTCGTCCTCCCTCTGATTGAAGTGCAGTGAGAAGCTGCATTTCTCCGCAAACCGTATTCCGCCTTCCGCCCTCTGTCACCTGCCTCCTGTCCACTGTCTCCTGTCTCCCGACTCCTAGCCTACCTCTTCACCAGCCACCGCGGCCCCGCCGCGCTCCGCCATTCATCATTTTGCATTCAATATTCAAAATTAAATCCCCCCGTGCCTCTGTGCCTCCGTGAGATCACTCGGCTCAGGTCACGATCCAAAGCGCGCGTCGGTCGCGGGCCATGTTGCCATCTGCATCTGCCGCCAAGCGACGTAATGTCAAATGTCAAGATGTGACCCCAACTGCTTCCGTGACCCAATTGCTTTCGTCTTTTGGTCTCTCGGCCGGTTTATGCCACGCAAAGACAGATGCGTTCAGCGGTCGATCAGATTCGCCCGCCCTCGCGCTCGATACGGAGAAACTCACCGGGCCTCTGGATGAGCAAGTCATACACAGTCTGCCCGAGAAGGGAGCCGAAGTCGCGGCGGTCGAGGGTGAGCAAGACATCGGCGCAGGCCAGTGCGGTGCAGAGGACTGGCTTGTCTTTCGTCACATCGAAAACAAGAGGCCAATCAAAAGTCAGCACGTCATCCTCGACGATGACTCGACTGCGCAGAGCCAACCAGGCATCCACCGCAGCACGCGGCTTATCGGCAAGGTTGTCCTGCACCTCGCGCAGCACCCATGGTGATACGCGCAACTCCCACCCTTGCGAAGGTGCCAAGTCGAAAACCTGCCGCGAGGCACCGATTGCCGAGAGCGCGGCAGCCAGGGCGACGCTGCTGTCGACGAAGATCCTCAATGTCCCTGCCGGAAGCGTTCGCCGTCGGCCTCATCCTCGGCCACCATGGAGGCCACCTCCTCGGCGGAATAAAGACGAGGCTGAGGTTGCGCGCGGTCTTTTCTCAGGCGCACGGCAAGGAACCGCAGCAGTTCCTCCTTCTTATCGGCCGGCAGCAGCTCTGCTGCGGCTTCGATTTCCTGAACTGTGCTCATAGCCGAATCATAACGCACGCGGCCTTTTGCCGCAAACGCGGAATCCAGTGCGTCGGGTGATGTAAGTGAGTTCACACTGCCGCGAGTGCCCGGCGGATGCGGGTGAGGCAGGCATCAGGGGATTTATTCTGGAAAAGGAGTTGGGAACCGGAGGCGTAGCCGCAGATAGGTCGCCGCAGCGACCAACTGATACCGGAGCGCAGCGTAGACAGCCGAAGGCAATTGCCAGATGCGGATGACTTTCCATCCTTGGCGGCGGAGTTGGCGTGCGACGCATCGGTCACGGGCTATGTTGGCCTCGCGTTTGCGGTCCCAGAAGGCGCGGTTAGTTTTCGGAAGGGGGTAGCACTTGGGGGCAATGGTGGCAGCTGCCTGTGCCGCCAGATGGTGGAATGTCAAATGTCAAGATGTGACCCCAATTTCCTTTGATAGGGCCGCAGCTTTTCAGCTGCAGAGATCCTGCACCTCGTGATTGGCGCAGAAAGGGAGCTTGAGCTTCAATGGGGCCGCAGCTTTTCAGCTGCGGAAATTCAGTTTTAGAGCCAATGGGGTCACATCTTGACATTTGACATTCGACGGTTCGCTGTCCCGGGGTTTGCTCGTGGCCAAGCCTTTAATAGGCGAATTTCAAGCGAAGATAGGGAGCGAGCGCAACCTGCGCGAAATTCACGCGGCTCTCGAAAAAGAAATGTCAAATGTCAAGATGTGACCCCAATTAGCCATGACCCCAATTAGCCACCACGGCCTTCGCCGAAGCCGTCGTCGGTGCCGCCGTGCGCGCGGCGCTGGGGAAGCAAGCCAACTCTGCGGCCAGTGAACCCGGGGAGATTCCGGCGAACGCTTCCCCTGCGTCCGGCTGGGCGGCCATCCGTTCCGTCTCGCCCCGCCACTTCGGACTTCGGTCGTGTTTACGGCCTCAATTCCAGTTGCCTTTGGAACCCCCAGAAATACGCTCGTGAGAAGTTCATGAACTGGATCGCCTCACCCGAATGGGACAATCACAATGCAGAGCGGGCTGCACGAGGAAGCAAAGGCAACCATGGCTCGCGCTAAATCCAACGGCAACTCCGCCCAATCCTCCGCCACCATCGGCTTCGAGGCCAAGCTCTGGCTCACCGCTGACAAGCTCCGCAACCCCTTCGAGGAAAAGATGCCGCGCCTCGTCGCCGAACTCGAAAGCCAGTTCATGGAGTCGGCCAAACTCGAAGCCGCCATCCGCAACAACTTGAAAGGACTCGGTTACAAATGAACGCACTGACCACAGCCCAGCCTGTCCGCCGTAGCCTTGGCAAAGGCGGGTTCGCCGAGTGCGCGAAACTGGAGCAGGCCATTAGTGCGAATTTGAAAGGACTCGGCTATAGATGCTGATCAATCCATCATTCCCATGAGCGATTTAACTCTCACTACCGACACCGGCTATCAGGGTCTTCTCAGCCGAATTTCCGAGGTTTATACCACTGGTCAGCTCCAGGCTCATCAGGCCGTTAATGCCCACCTGACTCGGACTTATTGGCAGATCGGCCATGACATCGTGGAATTTGAGCAAGGCGGCTTGGCTCGGGCAGGTTATGGCAAGGCCTTGCTGGAAAATCTCAGTCGTGACCTCAGCCTGCGTCATGGTAAGGGCTTTAGCCGAAGCAATGTCTCTCGCTTCCGCCAGTTTTACCTGCTCTACCCAATTTGTGCGACGCTGCCGCACAAATTGAGTTGGACGCTCATCGTCGAGCTTTTGAAAATCGACGACCCGTTGGAACGCGGCTTTTACGAGCAGCAAACCCTTCGGGAAAAGTGGACCGTTCGGGAACTCCAGCGCCAAAAAAAGACCTTACTCTTCCTGCGCATCGCAGCCGGAAAAGACAAGGACGCCATCCTCCAGCTCGCCGCTCAGGGCCAGATCATCGCCCAGCCCGGCGATCTTCTCCGCGATCCCTTTGTCTTCGAGTTCCTCAAAATCCCCGAAACCTATGCCATCGAGGAAACAGACCTCGAAACTCGCCTCTGCAACCACCTCCAGCCCTTTCTTCTGGAATTGGGCAAAGGCTTCACCTTCGTCGGTCGACAATACCGCATCACCCTGAACAACACCCACTACCGGGTCGACCTCGTCTTCTACCACCGCATCCTCCGCTGCTTCGTTCTCATTGACCTGAAAATGAACGACGTGGAGCACAACGACATCGGGCAGATGAACCTGTATCTCGGCTATTTTGCCGCCGAGGAAAACACGGAAGGCGACAACTCGCCCATCGGCATCATCCTCAGTCGGGGCAAAGACGAACTCCTCGTGGAATACGCCACCTACAAAATGGACAGTCAGCTCTTCGTTCAGAAATACCAACTTTACCTGCCCAACCGGGAAGAACTTCGCCACGAGCTGGAGCTCACCCTCCAAGAGGGTGCAGCTCAGCAAAAATCTGACAACCAAGATGAAAATGACTCTTAGGCCTGAAAAGGGGTCAGGTCTGAAAAAGGGTCACATCTTGACATTTGACATTCGACCGTTCGCTGTCTTGGGGTTTGGTCGTGGCTAGGCCTATAATAGGCGAATTTCAAGCGAAGATAGGGAGCGAGCGCAAGCTGCGCGAAATTCGCACGGCTCTCGAAAAAGAAATGTCAAATGTCAAGATGTGACCCCAATTAGCCCGCCGGGGTTTGGAACCACGGATTTCACGGATGACAGGCATGTAGTCATGCAAGAAAAAAGTTAGGTGTCACTGATGTTTTCTCCCTGC
>JBAXCT010000141.1:0-5977 GCA_037141375.1 Chthoniobacterales bacterium
TCAGCATCGAACGCAACCAGGCGAAAGTCACCATCGAGGGCGTGCCCGACAAGACTGGCACCGCCGCCAAAATTTTCAATGCGCTGGCTGAGGCCAATGTCGTGGTCGACGTCATCGTGCAGACCGCGCCGCACGAGGGGAAAACCGACATTTCGTTCACCACGAACAAGGACGAGCTGGAAAAAGCCTCGCCCGTCCTCCAAGCCGTGGCGGCGGAGATCGGCGCCCGCGGCGTCACGCAGACCGCCGGTGTGGGCAAGCTCAGTGTCGTGGGCATCGGTATGCGTTCGCATTCCGGTGTGGCCGCCAAGTTGTTCGATCTTCTGGCCAAGGGGGAGTTCAATATCCAGATGATCTCCACATCGGAGATCAAAATAGCGGTCATCCTCGACGAGGACCGCATCGCCGACGCGGCCAAGGCCGTACACGCCGGCTTCGGCCTCGAGGCCAAATAAAAAAACCGGCCGAGCATACCCGGTCGATTCGTGGGAAATCCTGAGCTTGCTCAGGCCCCCTTCGGGTTCGGACCGTACTGATTCTCGCTCGGCTGGCTGTCGAGCGCGTAAAAAACAATCAGGATAATTTCGCCGACCAGAGGAAGGAGGCCGATGAGGAGCCACCAACCACTGCGACCCGTGTCGTGCAGGCGCCGCACGGCCAGCGACAGTGCAGGCAGCAAGACCGCGAGCGAATAGAGTCCGGTGAGGATGCCGTACCCGCTTTCGCCGCTGAGACCGAGGGCGCCTTGGATAAGGCCGAGAACGACGAGGGCAATGATGTTGAAGAGGACAAACATCCAGAAAGCCTTGCGCCGTGCGCGGCCCTGGAAGTTCGCATAGTTTTTCCAAGCTTCGAGATACCAGTTCATAGGGGTTGTGTTTGGGGGTTGGGGGTTTCGGTTGACGTTCGATTTAAGGCAGCAGCCGGCGCCGGGGTGAAGCATAAAAGTCCACTAACCTGCAGTCGGGCCGAAGTGCTTCTCTAACCAGGTGCCTGCGAGTTCGAAATCCTCAGGGCCGATGCCATGCCCAGCATCCTGCCACGCCAAGGTAACGTCGCCGCCATCGCGGCCGAGTAGGTCGGTCAAACGCTGGGTGCTGTCGGCAGGAATCATCGCGTCGTGACGCCCGGCCAGAATCAAAACGGGCGCCTCGAGTGGCCCCAGCGGATGCGGTGGTGTCAGCGGAACCATCGCACGGAACAGGATGGCGCCGGCGAGAAGCTGCGGACGGAGCAGAAGCATCGAGGCGGCGATGTTGGCGCCGTTCGAGTAACCCACGGCAATGATGCGGTCTAAGCCTTTGCGTTCGCGATGGTCTTCGACAAAATCCGCCAAGTCGTGGGTCCGGCGGATCAGGTCTTGCTCGTCGAAAATTCCCGGCGACAGGCGGCGGAAAAAGCGTGGCTGCCCATTCTCCAGAACCTCGCCGCGCGGACTGAGGAGCGCGGCGCCCGGGCGCAACAATTTCCCGAGTCCGAGCAAATCGTTTTCGTCACCGCCCGTGCCGTGCAAGAGCAGCAGGGTTGGGGACGAACCGGCTTCAAAACGGAACAGCATGGTTTTTTGTGTTTTTTCGCACCCGCCTTGGCCTGTGTCGGGATGACGAAACGATGCGCGCGCCGTTCAAGAATGGGTGCTTGCGGCCGGATCGAAGCTAACAGTCGGCGCTCTCGTAAGCCTCATCGACGCTGTCGGCCGCCGCCTCGAGTTGCAATTTGAGGTCGTGCAGCGCGTCCCAAGATTGCGCGATGTCCGGACCCCATTCTCCCTCCAAGCCTTGCAGCTTGGCATTGGGCGAAGGATGGCAGGCGAGGTTTTCCTCGATCAGGCACGCAATGGTCCGCAGGGCCGGCCCATGGTAGGGGAGGTGCAGATCAAGACGGTGCGAGATCTTCGTCGTCTGTGGCATACGTTCCGAATGTTTCACCGATCAGGCCACCGCGCAAGTGGCAGAGTCACTTTTTTTCCGGCTTGGCGAAGCCGTCTAACTGTTCGGGGTTGAGTTTGCGTGAAAAAAGCCGCGCGGCGGTAGGGCCCCGAAAGTTGCCTCTGCGACGGATCTGCGCCGCTTGCTCCAACCAACCCCGAAAAAGTCATGACGATAAATGTCAGCGAGACTTGGTTCGTGGGTAAAAGAGGTCCGGCTAAGACGGTTTGAGTTTCTTTGTAGCCGCGAGTCCAACGATCGGTCCGCAGCGCAAACCGCAGCCGCTATACGTTTCCGGTCCGGCGAGGTCGGCGAACAGAACCGGGCGACGCGGGGAATTTTATTTCGACTGGTCTTGAAAAGAAAACCAGCTACGCAGTCCTGCGACCGCCCCGCCGGAAACTGCCAAAATCCAAATCAGATAGCTCTGCCCGATAAAACTCACAGCAAGAAAACTGGAAATAATGCCGAACATAAAACCGTTGTTCTCCCAGAAAAAGAGATACTTCAACTTGTTGAAGTGCCCACGGAAAGAATTGAAGAAATAACCGGCATAGATGCTGGAAAGCACCATGAGCGGTGCATAAATGAAAAAATACGCGTTATCAAACGGCCGCCATCGAACGAGTAGCCCGACCAAGTAAAATCCCGCCACTCCGGAGGCGATCATCAGATGCTCATATTTGACCGCAACCGGCCTGCGGATGGAAAGCCCGATGACCGCTCCGCCCAGCCAGCAGACGCTGGTGATCAAATAGGTCAAACCGGCGGAGGACACGTTGGACTCGAGCGTGAAGAAAAAAGAAAACTGCAAGAAAGCGAAAAAAAAACCCGCGATAAAGACAAAGAACGTCTCGATCATGTCAGTTGTGCTCCCGGAAGTAATTGTGGATGAGCCTTTCGATCCCCCGATTAGGGACGATATCCATCCGTTCTTTGGTGATGATATCTTTGCTAATCAGCATCGCCTCGGCGGCGGGGAGATCGACAACGGCAGTCTTGAAAAATCCCCTGCGGGCCAGGGCCTGCAGAAGCTCGGCCCTTCCAAAGGGAATGCGGTTCCCGGCGATAGCGAAGCTCGAGTTGTTCGGCGGGGCGATAACATACAGGTTTCGGAAAACGCTGAGAAGGGTCGCCGGGATGCGGCTTGCCGTTATGCTCTTGCCCATCAATTGGCCATTCAAGCTGAGGCAAAGGATCCCGTCGTCCGTCAGTTTCTCCGAAACAATCTCGAAAAATTCCTTCGAATATAGCAGCGCGACCTGCATTTGCAGGGGACCGGCAACGTCCAACACGACCATGTCGAATTGTTTGGGCGTATTCTTGATGAAGTGTTTGGCGTCATCCACGTTGAGCGTCCACTTCTCCCGCAGGAGAGCCTCCGTCGCGGCGTCCGGCTTCTCTCGCAAATAGATCCGGCCTGATTCAACCACCACCTTGTCAATTTCCACCGTATCCACGCTGCTTCCATAGGGCAGCGCGTCATGAACAGCGTTCATCGAACCGCTGCCGACGACCAATACCGCGGGTTTGCTGAGCAAAGAAGCCGGAATGCCCGAGACGTAGTGGTTGTAGTCGCTGAGAGAATCGCCGCCGTAATGCCGCATGCCGTCCAAATATAATGCCTTTGCCTGGTCCGGCCCCTCGAGAATTTCAACGCGTTGGTAAGGCGTGTCCGCTGAAAAAATCCATCGCAGATTGTTTCCGGACCTTTGCGAATACAAATAAGAAACGCTCCCAGCTTCAAGTTGCGGCGCCAACCCGATGTAAACCAGAACAAGCGAGCAGGCCACGGCAAGCAGGACCTTGGATCTCCACAAACAATGAAGGATGGCGACAAGCGACAGCAGATAAACGACCATGAGCCCGGTGGATCCGCTCGGAAATAAAGTGGATGCGAAAATGAAAAACAAGCCGGCAAGTCCTCCGATCATCTCCTGACGATAAAACCCTCCCACAGATTCTCGGCCCTCTTGCGCGATGAACCGCGGCAAAAGCAGGCTGTAGTACGAAGAGAGGCCAAAAGCCGAAACGAAAATAGCGGTAAGAAGTGTGAGCAAAGCTGCGCCCTGACCGAATAAACAACCCGACAGGTAACGGATGGAAAATGGAAGCGTCAGATGAAGCGCGAGCACCAGCACCGAGGCGATTTTGAAGACGGTAACGGAAATCTGGTCCGAGCAGAAATACCCGACCGAATAACCGGCGAAAAAAGAGAGCGTGACGATCATCACGACGATCTCGGTTCCGGCGAGGATGGAGGAGAAACTGCGGATCATCACGAACTGAATGATCATCAGGTTCATTCCGCTCAAAAAGAGCGCCAGCTGTTTTCGGGGAAAGGTCAATTCCGCCATTGGTGCCCCTTGCCGGGGAAGGGCGCTGGGTTTTCAGCGAGCGTCACCACGAGCTTTTTGCCGATTTCAGCCATGTGCATTCCGACAGCGCGTTGGTCTGCATCCAGCATTTTCCCAAAGATGGATCCCGCGGTTTCGTCCCGCCCACAATGTCGGTGCCGCGTTCCACCAGCAAATAAAAAAGGGCGGATTGCGTTGCCTTGATCAATGCCGCTCGTGATGTGGAATCCAAACGTGAACTGAGCACGCGAGCGCCCTCGCTCTTCCCGTTGGCCCGGCTCGCGGCTAACAGTCGCGTTCTCGTAAGCCGCTTGAGACAGCGCAATGAGCTGGTAGGTTTGTGCCGCACGCGGATCCCGCCACGGATTCCTCTTTTGGTAAACGGATCGACGTTTGGCATCATTCTTTATGCCAACAGCCTTCACGCATAACAATGAAACGCACTCTTATTGTCGCCATCCTTGCTCTTCATCCATGGGCCGCTTTGGCCAGCACCGCCACGATTGATTTCCACGGCGATATAATCACCATGGAGGGCGACAGCCCGTGCTATGTCGAGGCGGTGGTGGTGAAGGGAGGCAAGATCGCCTTTGACGGAGACCTCGAGGCGGCGCGTACCAAGGCTGGCGTGGAAGCCGAGATGCATGACTTGAAGGAGCACACGCTGCTGCCCGGCTTCATTGACACGTGGGGCCACTTTTCTTTGGTCGCCCAAGACACGCTCGGCGTGAACGTGAGCTACTTCGCCACGGAACCACCCAAGACCAAAGCTCAGCTCCTCGAAAAACTACGCAGCGAGGGCAAACCGTTCAACGGATGGCTTGTCGGCACCGGATATTCCGAGGCGCTGCTCAGCGACGGAGCGCTCATGCTGGCCGATTTGGATGAAGCTTTTCCCGACCATTCCGTGCTCATCGAAAATATTTCCACGCTCACCGGCATGGCCGGACCAGCGCGTCGATCCCTACTTGGCTTTGCAAGGGTTCACCAGCAACGCAGCTTACCAATACAAAGAGGAGAGGAGCAAAGGAAAGATCGCCACCGGCATGCTGGCTGACTTCGTCGAACTCGATCGCAATCCCCTCAAGGTGAAGCTGGACGAAATCAAAGACATCCAAGTCTTGCGCACGATCAAGCGGGGCAAAACTCTCTACGCCAAACCGTCATAATGTCGTACATCGAAGCTCGGGGATGGCCGGCTAATTAAGGTGCTTTACTCGGACTTTATACCCATCACCAAAAGGTTCTATACATGAAGGCGAAGTGGTCGGTGTTTCTCACGACACCGGGATGCCGTAAAACCGTTTCGCACCGTCGATCAGGATCTGGAATTCCGCATCATTGGGGGTCTCGGGCGTTGCACCTTCGATGAAGGTGCCACCAACCACACCGATGTCGTTCGGGCCGCTTCCCAGCAGCTGCTTGGGGAAGATGTAGAACGACCGCTTGACCTCCTGGCCCGACGCGGTCTTGGCCTTCGGGTAGTAGACGAGGACCATCGACTGCAGGTCCGCGGGCACCTGGTCCTTCAGCATGATCAGGTGACCCTGGACCGACACCATCTCTTTATCATCCTCGAGTGCTCGCGCACCGAGTCCGGTGCAATTGAAGACCAAAGCGGAGGGCAGATCGGCGAAGCTCGTGACCTTGCGCTGCTCGAAGGTGACCTTGCCCTCGAGGTAGTCACGCAGG
>JBAXCT010000142.1:0-5966 GCA_037141375.1 Chthoniobacterales bacterium
TGAGATCGCGTCCGTATTTTTGCAGCGTCTGGTATTTTTCTTCCGGGTTCTGGTCGGTCACCCGCTGGGAGCCGCGCACCTCGACCAGCGCCTTCATCAGGTTATCGTGCGTCGCTCCGTCCTCGCGCAGCAGTTTTCCGGCCGCATCGGACGACTGGGCCAAGGCAAGAAGATAGTGCTCGGCGCTGAGGTACTCGTCCTTGAGTTTGGCCATGACTCCCTCGGCCGCTTCAAGGGTCTTGCGCAGATCGCCGCCGATATGCGGCTGCCCGACAGAGCCCGACACCTTGGGGCGGCTCGCTAGGGCGGCGTCGAGTTGTTCCCGCAGCCGGGCGGTGGAGACGCCGATTTTCTGCAAGAGGGGAAGGGCGACGCCCTCGGACTGATCGAGAAGCGCGAGCAGAAATTGTTCGTCGCCGATTTCCTGCTGTTGGAGTTTGCTCGTCAGGTCGGCGGCAGCATTCAGCGCCTCCTGCATCTTTTGGGTGAAACGATCCGGTCTCATCGTGGCCGGAAAAATAACACTATTTCAGCCGCAACCGCATCCGAATAAACGTGGGGATATCCAAATCCTGACCGTCGACCATCGTCGGATCCAAGTCCTTGAATCGTCCGCGCATGGCCTGATCCAGCGGCAACTCCTCCTGGGTCTGCTCCACAGCAACCTTCCGGCGCTTGGTCTGGACGGGGTTCTTCTCTTTGTCCTCGGATTGGCCGTCGTTTTCCACGGACGTCTCCATGTTCTCCTCCGTGGTCACAACCTCATCTTCCTCGACTTCCTCGGCCGCCAAGAGTCCTCCAGAAGAACGCGCACAGGCCATGATGCTCACGCTGATGGCATTACCGGCTTGGCCATCCGTGGCGACCCCCAACATGATCTCCGCGGAATCCTCGATATGAACCGAGAGCTGGGCCAGCACTTTCTTGACTTCGGACAGCCTGAGCGAAGCACTGCCGGTGACATGCACAAGAACGCTCTCTGCATCGGCGAGAAGACTGCCGCTGTCGAGCAGCGGGCTCTGCAGGGCCTGCTCCACAGCGACGTGAACACGGTCGGCCCCGGACGCGGTGCCATGACCGAACTGGCAACGTGCGTCGGCACCATGGAAGACCTGCAAGAGCTCATCGACTCCGAGCCGAAGAACCGCCGGCAAGGTGACCATGCGAACGAGGGCGAGCACCGCGGATGCCATCACTTCGGCGGAAGCGCTAAAAGCCTCGGCCACAGGCACGTCTGCGGCCCCGTGCGCCGACATGCGTTCATTCTCAAAACAAAGAACCGCGGTACAGGGCCGCGACAAGCGTGACAAAGCAACCTCAGCCTGCTTTCGACGCTTGCCCCCCTCACCGCGGAACGGGAGTGTGACCAGGCCAAGGACCAAGGCGCCGTTTTTTTTCGCTTCGGCCGCCACGACCGGCGCCGCGCCGGAGCCGGTGCCGCCACCCAAGCCCGCACAAACAATCACCATCTCGGCGCCGCTGCAGGCCGAGCAGATTTCCTCGGCGCTTTCACGCGCGGCACCCTCCCCGACAGATGGGTCACCGCCCGCCCCAAGACCTTTGGTCCGCTCGCGGCCAAGTTGGATTTTTTGCTCGGCTGAGGAAGCGAGCAACGCCTGTGCGTCGGTTCCGGAAGCGATAAGTTTCGTCAGGCCGAGATCCAGGGCGGTGAGACGCTCGATGAGAGCCAGACCGGCACCGCCGACGCCGATCACTTTGATCGAAGTCACCGGAACAGCGGGAGAGGCCGCCGAAGAGTTGGGACCAAGATTGATCATAACCCGGGAATGATCCTGCCTATTTTGCTCCGCAGGCGGTCGAAGATGGAAATTTCCTCGAGGGCTTCCTGCGCGGCTTGCGCGTAAAGCACCAGGCCGACGACCGTGCTGAAACGCGGACTCTCGAAAAGTACGCTCGGCCCGAGGATGGGACGCGGACAGGCCACACGCGCGGGCATCCCGAAAACCTCCGAGGCCAATGCTGCGATGCCTTTCAGTTCCGCGGTGCCCCCGGTGATCAACACGCCCCCCCCGATGAACTGGGCGTGGCGCTCGATGTTCACCCGGCGCTTGAGCAGCATGAGAAGTTCCCTGACCCGAGCTTCCGCCACGATGTTGAGTATGCGGCGTTCGATATGGCGGCCGGCGAGAGTCTGATCCTCGATTTCGATCGCTCCGCGGGCGGCCGTCGATCCCGGAGCCACATCGGCATGCTCTATCTTGATCTTTTCCGCCCACTTGGTCGGAATTTTCAGGCCGATGGAAATATCGTTGGTGATATGATCGCCTCCGACGGCCAGAACGCCTGAGTGGATGACGGCACCATCGCGGAAAAGAATATAATCGGTTGTCCCGCCGCCTACGTCGATGACCAGGGCGCCAAGCTCTCTGTCACTCTGGTCGAGGATCGCGTGGGAAGAGGCAACGGCGCTCATCACGACATTATTCGGCTTGAGGTTGGCCTCGCGGATGCAGCGAATATTGTTTTGGATGCGTGTTTTCGTGCCATGCACGATATGAAACGAAGCCTCGAGCCTGCGACCGATCATGCCGAGCGGGCTGGCCACGCCCTGCTGTCCGTCGACGTAGTACCGCTGGACGATCGTGTGGAGGAACGCATTGCCGCTGGGAATCGTGACATCAAGGGCGCTCTGTTCGACCTCTTGGACGTCCTCCTCCTCGATCTCGTCGCGGTCCTCCGGAATCATGATTCCGCCGCGGTTGTTGAGGCCGTCGAGGTGAGATCCTGTGACGGCAACCACGACCTCGGTTATTTCACGGTCCGCTTTCTCCTCGGCCGCTGAAAGAGCATCGTTGAGGCAGAGGGTGATCTTGCCGATGTCGACGATCTCGCCTTTGCGCACCCCGCGCGAGGGAGATTCGC
Source organism: Chthoniobacterales bacterium (assembly GCA_037141375.1). Classification (GTDB taxonomy): domain Bacteria; phylum Verrucomicrobiota; class Verrucomicrobiia; order Chthoniobacterales; family JACTMZ01; genus JACTMZ01. The sequence continues at coordinate 2,884 of JBAXCT010000142.1, forward strand.
CGGTGCCGATGATGCGGAGAAGGCCATCGCTGCTGGTCTCAGCGATGACTGCGGCGACTTTTGTCGTCCCGATCTCCAATCCTACATGCAGCAAGGGGCGGGCCATGGTGTCAGGGTTTAGTTTTTTTGGGGGCCTCCGCCGGCGCGATGATCTCGGCCGGAGGCGGGTCGCCCTGAAAGGTGACCGGGGTATTGCGTTCGGGCATGAGGTTGGCGGTGGCGATCTTCCGGGAAGTCTGCTGGACATAGCCCAGTATCCTCTGCAGGCGATCGAGTTGGCCGGGCATATCCTTGGTCCCGAAGGTGTAGCGCGTCTTCGCATCGCTCCAGGCGACAATGCACCAACCTTTACTGACGTCGGCGGCGCGCAGGGCGATCTCGGGACTGTTCTTGTCGGCGGCACGGAGGAACAGTTCGAGAGCAGCGCGCAATTCGGGCAGATCAATCTGGTCGCCGGGGCGCCACTGCTCGGTCGGAACTCCGTAGATGACCGGCAGGCGGACATGCGCGGGATTGAGTTTATCCGGTTTCATCATCACTCCGTCCTTGTCGACCAAGCAGGCCGTGGCCATGGCCGAAGGATCCTCGCCCGTGTCATGCGGCGCGACCCATGCAACCGGACGGCGCGCCTCGATCTCAATGGCCACTGTATCCGGAAGAATGCGTTCGACGCGGGCCGACTTGATCTCCGGAATGCTGGCAAGGGCGCGTTGTGCGGAGTCGAGGTTCAGCGAGAAGATATTGAGACCCTCGTGGATCCCCGTCTTGGCCAGCGCCTGCTCACGCGTCATGACGCCGTCGGTGGCCACCTCCACCACCCTGACATTGTATCGGGAGTTTTCGAAAATCTGATTGTTGAGCAAGGCACGGATGCCCAGCCAGGCAAACGCGACAATCCCGAGGAGCACGATCGCCTCGCCGACATAGAGGACAATCTTCTGATTGCGGCGGCGCCTTTCGGTCTCCGCTGTCGCCGTGACCTCGAGCAAATGCTCTCGGCGGCGCCGACGTGGTGATTTTTTGCCACGGATTTTTTTGGAACGGAAGAATCTCATTTGCCGGTGAATCTTGGCATGGAAAGCCGTGCGATCTCTTCGCAGAGAGCGAGGAAGTCCAAGCCCGCCGCCGCGGCGGCTTTGGGCAGAAGGCTCGTCTCCGTCATGCCCGGAATCGTATTGGCTTCGAGGACAAAAAGCGACCCATCGCCACGCAGCAGGATATCCACCCTAGAATAGACCTCGAGGCCGAGAGCCCGGTGGGCACGCAGGGCGGTCTGCTGCACGCGCAGGGTGGTCTCCGCATCCAGAGGCGCTGGACAAAAGTATTCGGAAGCGCCCTTCGTGTACTTGTGCGCGTAGTCATAAAAACCCTCGTTCGGACATATTTCCACCACCGCCATGGCGCGGTCGCCGACCACACCCACAGTGAGTTCCCGGCCGGCGACGAACTCCTCGACGAGAATTTCTTTGTCCAACGAGGCGCAGTCCTGCAAAGCCGAGACCAATTCCTCCTCGCCCCGCACGATGTGCACCCCGACGCTAGAGCCCTCGCGGGGAGCCTTGATCACGAGAGGAAATGGCAGGCTGGGCCGTGCGGTGGCGGCGATCCTCTCCCACCGCGGGGTAGGCACTCCCGCCGCCTCGAAGCGACGCTTGCTTTCCAGCTTGTCGAAGGCCAGCCGGCTTCCCGCCGCATTTTCCCCAGTATAGGCGACGCCGCATGCATCAAGCAGGGACTGCAGTTCGCCGTCCTCGCCGAATGTCCCGTGCACCATGTTGACGCAAAGCCCGGCATCCTCAGGAAGGGCAATCTCGCGCCCGGCAACCTCCACCTCCGTCACCCGGTAGCCACCCTCGCGCAAGGCGCGCGCCACCGCGGCGCCGGATCGCAGGGAAACATCCCGCTCGGATCCCGGACCACCCTTCAGGACGACCATATGCAGGCCTTTGAGTTCAGTGTTCATACGGCCAAAGCATCCTCCCCGATAATCTGCACTTCCGTTTCGAGCTCAAACCCGTGCTTTTTGCGCACCGCCGTCTTCACCTGCTCGATAAGCTCAAGGATTTGGGCAGCAGTCGCCCCGCCCTCGTTGAGGATGAAATTGGCGTGACGGTCCGAAACGCGCGCGGCTCCCACGCTCAAGTTTTTCAAACCAGCGGAATCGACAAGCTGTCCGGCCTTGGCGTCTCTTGGGTTGCGGAAAATGCATCCGGCGCTGGCCCCGGAGGGTTGGGCGGCTTTGCGCTTTCCCGCGTAATCGCGCGTTCGCTGTTCGACCTCCACCGAGGGGCAGGCTTGTCCGCGGAAAAATGCGGAGAGAGCATAATTGGTCCGCAGGAGCGGCACGTGCCGGTAGCTCACCTCGAGTTCCTGCGGGGTTTTCTCCAGAATGTTTCCCTCGTTGTCGGCGTAGCGCAGGCGCACGACTTGGTCGAACGCCTCCACGCCCATCGCGCCGGCGTTCATCCGCAGGCAACCCCCAACATCGCCGGGTATACCCTCCATCCATTCGAAGCCGGCCAAGCCGGCGGCCATGGCCGCGCCACTCAGCGCCTTGAGGCGAACTCCCACCCCGGCTCGGATCGATTCGCCTTCCACCGAAAACTGGCCAAAGACGCCGCGCCGCAAACGCACAACCGCGCCGCGCAAACCTCCATCGCGGACAATGAGGTTGGATCCGCGGCCGACGACCATCAGCGGGATTTTTTCCGCATGGGCCACACGCACCAATTCGCAGAATCCCTCCTCGCTCTCCGGCTCGAGCCAGAACTGTGCCGGGCCGCCGACCCGCATTGTCGTATGTTTCGCCATCGGTTCATAAAGCCGCGCAATTCCGGCACCCATGGCCGACCGCAGCACCCCGAGCGTGCCGAGGTCACGAGCCAGCGATGCCCCCTGCTCGTGGATATTACCGGCACCCAGGGTGACAAGCAGATCGCCCGGTTGCATCATGCGTGCCGCGGCCATGACCGCCAGTTCGCGGCGTGCCTCGTAGAAAATTTCAGCGGCTCCGCACTCCCTGGCCGCAAGGACGAGCATTTCGCCGGTGACGCCCGGAAGCGGAGGTTCGCTCGCCGGGGAGA
>JBAXCT010000143.1:0-5946 GCA_037141375.1 Chthoniobacterales bacterium
TCGAAGGATCTGGCATGGTGCGAGGGGAGTATAGGGGAGGATTTTCGGGGCGGCTTGACAAGACTTACCAACCTGGACATGATCATGTCCATATGAGGGCCATCACCTACACCGCCGCGAGGGAGAATTTGGCCAGCACGATGGATCGGGTTTGCGCTGATCATGATCCGGTGATCATCACTCGGAAGCGCGACCAGGCGGTGGTCATGCTGTCGATCGGCGATTACGAGTCCCTGCAGGAGACCGCGTATCTGCTCCGGTCGCCGGCCAACGCCAAGCGGTTGCTTGCCTCGATCGACAGCTTGAACAAGGGCAAGAGTCTCAAGAAAAGCGTCAAAGACCTGGCGGCGTGAACCTGGTTTTCTCGCCGCAGGCTTGGGAAGATTATCAGCACTGGGTGCAGACCGATCGTAAGTTGGTCCGTCGGATCAATGAGCTGCTCAAGGACACCGTGCGCAGCCCTTACGAAGGAATCGGCAAGCCCGAACCGCTCAGGCACGCCCTATCTGGTTTCTGGTCGCGGCGTATCACGGAAGAGCACCGCATGGTCTACCGCTTCGCCGGGCGAAACCTCGAGATAGCCCAGTTGCGCTTCCATTACGCGAACTAGACGGGGGCACGCTTCGTGAACTGTCTCATTGGTCGTACAGTTCGGTTACAACTCCAGAAAGTTCTTAAGCAGGCGTTTGCCCTCGGTGGTCAGGATCGACTCGGGATGGAACTGGACGCCGTGGATAGGGAGCGTCTTGTGCTGCAGGCCCATGATTTCTCCTTCGGCGGTCTCGGCGGTGATTTCGAGAACGTCAGGCAGGGTGTCGCGTTTGACGATGAGCGAGTGGTAGCGCGTGGCCTCGAAGGGCGAGGGGAGTCCTTTGAAAACACCTTCCCCTCGGTGGATGATCGGTGAGGTCTTGCCGTGCATGAGGCGGTCGGCGCGGACCACATCGCCGCCGTAGACTTCGCCGATGCACTGGTGTCCGAGACAAACACCGAGGATGGGGATGCGCGGACCAAATGTCTTGATCACTTCGCTGCTGATGCCGGCTTCGGACGGCGTGCAGGGCCCGGGGGAGACGACGATGCGCTCCGGCGCGAGGTGCGCGATTTCGTCGACGGTGATCTGGTCGTTGCGAACCACTCGCAGGTTGGCCCCCAGCTCGCCGAAATACTGCACGAGGTTGTAGGTGAAGCTGTCGTAGTTATCGAGGACGAGAATCATGATGCTTCGACGGTGCGGGCGCGCTCGATGGCACGCATCACACCCATGGCCTTGTTGATGGTTTCCTGATACTCGCCCTCGGCCGTGGAATCCGCAACCACCCCGGCGCCTGCCTGGACGTGCGCCTGTCCGTCCTTGAGGAGAACGGTGCGCAGCGCGATGCAGGAGTTGAGGTTGCCGTCGTAGCCGAAATACCCGACTGCACCCGAGTAGCTGCCGCGCTTGCTGCGTTCCAGTTCGTTGATGATCTGCATGGCGCGGACCTTGGGTGCGCCCGACACGGTGCCAGCCGGGAAGGTGGCGCGCATGACATCGTAAGTTGTCTGGCCGGGCGAAAGTTTTCCAACGACGTTTGAAACGATGTGCATGACGTGGCTGTAGCGCTCGATAGTCATGAAATCTGTAACACGCACACTTTTGTATTCCGCGATACGCCCCACGTCATTGCGGGCCAGATCGACGAGCATGAGGTGCTCGGCCCGTTCCTTGGGATTGCCGAGCAGTTCGGCCGCGTTGGAGTCGTCTTCTTCGGTTGTCGTCCCGCGGCGGATAGTCCCGGCGATGGGGCGGATCTGGATATTACCCTCATCGACCCGCACATGGACCTCGGGCGAGCTGCCGACGAGGTGGCAGCCGGGGCAACGCAGGAGAAACATGTAGGGCGACGGGTTGACCAGGCGCAGCGCGCGGTATAGGTCGAGCGGAGATCCCGTGAACGGAGTGGAAAAACGCTGGGAGAGGACGACTTGAAAGACGTCGCCGGCGCGGATGTATTCCTTGGCGCTTTCGACCGCGGCGAAGAACTCCTCGCGGGTCGTGTTCGATGCGACCTCGGAGGGTGTTGTCGGCGCATCCGTAAAAATCGGCGGCAGCACCGTGGGCCGCGCAAGCAGGCCGATGATCGATGAGATCTTTTCCCGCGCGGCGGCATAGGAGACGGCTGGATCATCGCCGGGGTAGGCGTTGACCATGACCATGAGGCGGCGGGTGAAGTGGTCGAAGACCAACACGCGATCTGTGGTGAAAAAATACAGATCCGGCACGCCGAGTTCATCCTTCGGCGCGGTGGGCACGGTGGGCTCGAAGTAGCGCACGGCGTCATAGGACAGATAGCCGACGCATCCGCCCGGGAAATGGGGAAAGCCCTGCGGCGCGCCGAGGCCTGACATCTCCCGCTCCAACTCGGCGAGCGGGTCATCCGCTTCGCCGGAGCGCACAACGCGCCCTTCCTGCCGGATCTCGAAATTCCGCCCGCGCGCGATGAACTCGCGTTCCGCCCCGGCCCCGAGGATCGAGTAGCGTCCGCTTTTCTCATCTTGCTCGGCGGACTCGAAGAGAAAGGCGGGTTCGCCGCTCCCTGCGATCTTGGCGAAGGCTGTGACCGGCGTTTCGCTATCCGCCACGATTTCCACCCAGACCGGCACGACGCGGTGATTCGCCGCAAGTCGGGCGAACTCCTCGGCGGAGGGGTGGACGTCGGTGGTGGTCATGCAAAAAACGAATCCTAGGTGTTTTCGGCAAAAAGTAACGGCCGGAGAGGGCTCAACCGCCCCGCCGGTTGAAAGCGGCGGCGGTGCGGGCCGCCTCGCGCTCGGCGACCTGGCGTTTCAAATCCTGGCGTTTGTCCGGTGCCTTCTTGCCCTTGGCCAGACCGATCTCAACCTTCACGTGCTGCTGCTTCCAGTAAAGGCGAAGGGCGGGCAGGGCGCACCCCTGCAGTTCGACCGCCTCGCGCAGCTTCAGCAATTCGTGGCGGTGGACCAGCAGGCGGCGGGGGCGCTTCGCCTCATGCTGCTCGTGACTCGCCCGCTCGTAGGGCTGGATGTCGAGCCCGTATAAAAAAAGTTCGCCCTTGTCCAAACGCGCGAACGAGCTGGTCATATTGGCCAGACCGAGACGGATCGACTTCACCTCGGTCCCGCGAAGGGCAATGCCCGCCTCGAAGGATTCGAGGATGCTGTAGGTGTGCCGCGCCTTGCGATTGGTTACGATGTCCGTGCCCATGGCGGACTTTCTAACCGGCGCACGCCGGAGGCGTCAGGCGACCTCGACCGGACGCGCAGAAATCTTGCCCTCGCCGATTTCCCGGAGGGCGATGTCGATGAAACCCATGCCGGGGTCCACCTCGACGAGCGGACGACTGGAGGCATTGAGTTGGCGCACGCGGCGCGACACGAGGTTGATGAGAACCTTGTCGTTTCCAACGGATTCGCGGGCTTTTTCGAGGAGCATGGGATTCATTAAATTTAGGTTCTTCTTGGGGACGCCGATCCGGCGCCACTGACCCTGAAGAATAGGAAGGCCTCCTAGTCTTTGTCAACTGCCGATTGGCGAGGTTTGACAAATGCGAGGGCGGCTGGCACTGATTAGTTCAGATACGGCGGGGTAGCCAAGTGGTAAGGCAGGGCTCTGCAAAAGCCCTATACGTCGGTTCGATTCCGACCCTCGCCTCGCTTTTCACACCTAAATTACACGGCATATCGAACCCATGAATATCTCGGCAGGAGGCAGCACCCGCGATCTCTGCCGTCCGGCCGTCGTGATCGAAAACATCTCTCCGGTCGGAGCAGGCTGCAAAATTCGTCGCATGATCCGTGTCGTGTTTTTGCTGTCTGCAGCTTGGGCCATCGCTGGCTGTGCGACCAAGTCCGTTTGGCAACCGGACGACGATCAAGCCGACGCCAAGGAGCGCCTGCCGCGCGGCTGTTTTTTTTACTTTGATGGCGCTGGCGGTGGAACGGCTCAGGCCAATTATGCCAAGGGCGTCATGGATGGTATGCGCGCGGCCGGTTATCAGGGGGCGAGCAGGATGATGCCATGGGAAACCGGTCGCGGCCTGGTCGCTGACGAGGATGCGAGTGTCCGCTACAAGCGCCAGAAGGCGGTCAAGGACGCGGAGCAGATTAGGAGCTACCAGCGGATGTTTCCTTCCGCGCCGGTTTGTGTGCTGGGCTTCTCAGCCGGCACAGCCGAGGTCGCTTTCGCCTTGGAGGCTCTCGATGAATCCGAGCGCGTCGATCGCGTTGTGCTCCTCGGTGCGGCCATCAGCCGCGACTATGACATGACCGAGGCTCTCAAGCGGGTGAAGGACAAGCTCTACATCATCACCTCCACCCATGATCGCATGCTCAAGATTCTGATGCCGTTCTCTGGCACGGCGGACCGTAAGTTCGACGATCCGGGTGCTGGCCTCCGGGGATTTGTCCTGCCCCGTGGTGCCTCCGAGGAAACGCGCCGCCTTTACGCCGAAAAAATTGTCACTATTCCCTACGAGAAAGAGTTTCGGAAAGACAAGGACCGGGGCCTGCATTTCGACAACGTGAAGATGGGGTTCATCCGGGATTTTGTCGCGCCGTTGCTGATGGGGCGCTAGGCGAAGTCGTCCGGACAAAGAGAGATCGCACCTTCGGTCGGCTTCGTGCACGATCTGCCGCCCATGACTGCACCGGTGCGCAAGCGCGAAATCTTCGGGTGGTGTTGCTATGACTTCGCCAACTCGGCCTTCATCACCGTGGTCATCACAGTGGTGTTCGGTCCCTTCTTCACAAGCGTCGTGGCGGCGGCCAATCCCGCGGCCAACACACTTTGGAGCGTAACCTTGGGTGTTTCCCAGGCGCTTGTCATCGTCTTCGGACCGGTCCTCGGGGCCATGGCTGACGTCACGGCGACGAAGAAAAAGTTCCTTCTCTCCATGATGTGGGTCTGCTCGGCGGCGACCGCCTCGCTTTGGTTCACGGGGCCGGGCACCTTGTGGACGGCGTGCGCGCTGGTCATCCTCTCCTATGCCGCGTTCAGCTTTGGTGAAAACTTTTGCGCCAGTTTCCTCGGCGAGCTGAGCACCCCGCAAAATGTCGGCCGTGTTTCCGGCTACGGTTGGAGCTTCGGGTATCTCGGAGGGCTTACCGCGCTGGGTATTGCGTTGTTGGTCCTCCAATTCGCCGGCGCCCGGATCCAGTGGGTTTTTGTCGCGACCGCGGGTCTCATGGTGTTGGCCACGCTGCCTGTGGCGATCCTTCTGCACGAGCGCAAACAGCCTGAACCTCATAGCGGCTCGTGGATCCGCCTTGGTTGGCAGAGCATCGCCGAGGCTGTGCGGGATCTGCCCCAGCACCGCGAACTGGGGAAGTTTCTCTTAGCCTTTCTTTTTTACATGAGCGGACTCGGCGCAGTGGTGGCGTTCGCCGCCATCTATGCCGAAAAGGTTCTGGGGTTCACCACGACCGAAAACATCCTGCTCTTCGCCAGCCTGCAGATCAGCAGTGCTCTGGGAGCTCTGCTCTGCGGCTGGTGGCAGGATCGGGTGGGTTCCATCCGCGCGCTCAGCGTCTCCCTTCTGCTCTGGTGCGGCGTCGCGCTGGGCGCCTATTTTTGCGGCGGCAAAACCGCATTCTTTTTCGTGGGCAATCTGGCGGGGCTGGCCATCGGTTCGAGCCAGGCAGCCAGCAGGGCGGTGGTCGTTCAGCTTTCGCCGCGTGAACGTGCCGCGCAGTTCTTCGGCTTCTGGGGTGTGGCTGGCAAGCTCGCCGCGGTGGCCGGTCCGGTGGCCATGGGAGTGCTGGCAGACATGCTCGGTTTGCGTCCCTCGATCCTCGTCACATTGGTATTTTTTGTCATCGGCTTGATGGTCCTGCGCACGGTGCGCATCGTGCCCCGCTCCGTTTGATCTCCGTATTTGCCGCCGCCGCGTCCTTGCGGCCATGATTCGTCGATGATTCTGGCCAGCATCA
>JBAXCT010000144.1:0-5926 GCA_037141375.1 Chthoniobacterales bacterium
GACAACTTCATGTTCAACACCATGACCGCGCTGGGGACGATGGTGTATGTGAACCATTTCAAACTGACGCCCGCGTTGGCCGGGTTGGCGCTCGGGCTGCCCCGTATCTTCGACGCCATCACGGACCCGATCATTGGAAATATGTCGGACAACTCCAGGTCGCGGTTCGGTCGCCGGCGCCCCTACATGTTCTTCGGCGTGATCGGTTGTGTTCTGCTCCTGCCTTTCCTTTGGACCTTGCCCATGACCGAAACGGCTTCAAACCCGTGGCATAGCAATGCTCCATTCCTTTACATCGTGCTCATGGGCAGCCTGCTCGCCTTGGCTTACACCTTCTTTGTGGTGCCATACACCGCCCTGGGATTTGAGCTGACTCCGGATTACGACGAACGCACGCGCGTGGTGCGTTGGCGCATGTATATCGGTCTGTTCGGTTCGCTCGCGGCTGCTTGGCTTTTCCGCCTCGCGGCCGACGAATACTGGCCGAATCTCGGTGTGGGGGCGTTCTGGGTTACGGTGGGAGTGGCCGGCATTGTCCTCGTTTCCGGCATGATCCCGGTGTTTGGCTGCAAGGAGGAACTGGCCATCGAGGAGCAGGAGCCGATCCGCTTCTTCGACGCGGTGCGCTACACCTTGGGCAACCGGCCGTTCCTCATTCTCTTCACATCGTTCGTCGCGATCATCATCGCCCTTTTCTCAGCGCAGAGCATCCAGCCTCTCATCCTGCAGCACTACGTGTTCGGCGGAGACGCGATGAAGCTGGGCAACTTCCAGGGCACGCTCATGACGATGGGAATGGTGCTCTCTTACGTAAGCATTTTCCTCATCGGCTGGATCTCCATGCGCACGAGCAAGCGCACCGCCATGGTCGGCGGTCTTTCTCTCGCCTTGGTTGGCACGGCCTTGAGTTTCTTTGCCATGGATCCCCGCTGGCCGTGGCTGCTCTTCGCGACGACCTTCATCTCGTATCTAGGACTGCAGGGATGCTGGCTGATGATCGATTCAATGACTGCTGATATCTGCGACGACGACGAGTTGCGAAGCGGACGCCGTCGCGAGGGAATGTTCAGCGCGGTCAAAGGTTTCGGGCTCAAGGCCGCACAGGGGCTGACCTTCGGTCTGGGAGGCTACATGGCCACCGCGGCCGGCTACGACCCGCAGATCGTCGAGCGAACAGGTCTCGATGAATCCACCGCATGGAAAATGAAGGCCGGCCTGGTCGGATTCCAATGCGTGGGGCTTCTCCTTGCCATTGTTATCATGTGGCTCTACCCGATCACGCGGCAGCGCGCGGAAGAAACCCAGCGCAAGCTCCGCGAGGCGGCGCGTTGATCAATGTTATGTGGAACCCGACCAAACTTCCCGGTGGCGCCAAATGGATCGGCGATCGGCGCCGTCCGACCAAAGGCGAGCCTCCATGTCCTTACCTGAAGCGCTCCTTCGCTCGGCCCGGGCTGGTTCGTCGCGAGTTGACCTTAACCCCGACCATCTTCTCGGTTTCTGGCGGCAAACATGAGATCCGATGACTTAGGCCGAACGATCATCCTGGACGCCATGATCGCCGCGAGTCGTGGGAAGGAAGAGTAAAAGGGGGCCATTAGCAGCCTGTTGAAATAGTCAGATTTCCAAAAAAAACCGTGCCAGGCGCTGCGACATATTACAAAAAGTTACATTACCGATATTTCCCATTCGGTTTCTTGTCCACGGTTATCGTGGCCGCGGACAGACCGCAGGTGACGGAGTGGATGAAGTGCAACCCGCACACCCTGAACCTTGCCCGGTTGCGGCTGGTGCGGGCAGATGGCACCGAAATCCAGGCGGAAGAAATCCGCAACCTGAACCGGTCTTATGACCTCTCTTCTGGGCGGCTACATGGCCACCGTCGGCAGAGGTCCAGCCGGTCTACGTGGCTACTCCTGCGGTAACCGTGATGCATCAGATGGGGAGGGTGGATTAAGTTTTGACAACCACTTGAAACCCGTTTCTTTTCGGCGGTGCGAGCCCCCTCGCAAGGACCACCTGGAGAGTTCAACTCCTCCCTGCCATATCCTCGCCCATGTCCATCAAAAGCAGCCTCGTCGTCGTCTCCCTCTTCCTCAGCATTCTGATCGGTCTTTTCTTGGGGAAGAACTCCGGGGCCGGCGGTGAGTCCGCAACCGGCCGAGAGCGTCCGCTGATCGGACTTTCGCTGGACACCCTCAAGGAAGCACGCTGGCAGGCCGATGCCGAGCTTTTCACCAAACGTTGTGAAGAACTCGGGGCTGAGGTTCTCGTTCAATCGGCCAATGGAGACGATACTCGGCAGATCAACGATGTGCAGTCTCTGATCAGCCGCAAAGTTGATGTGATCGTCATCGTTCCCCACGATGGTGCGGCGATGGCAAAGGGCGTTGAACTGGCCCACGAGGCCGGGATTCCTGTGATTGCGTACGACCGCCTCATCAAGGACTGCGATCTCGACGTTTACTTGAGTTTCGACAACGTGAAGGTCGGTCGCCTCCAGGCCCAGTGGTTGCTGGATCATCTGCCGACACCGGGCAAAGGGCGCATCGTGCTCGTCAATGGTTCCAAGACTGACAACAACGCCTTCCTCTTTCATCAAGGCGCCATGGAAGTCCTTAAACCTTACATCGAGAAAGGAGACGTTCAGATTGTGTGGGAAGACTGGGCAGAAGATTGGAAACTGGACAACGCCAAAAAGATCGTGAACGCGGCGATCAGCGAGTTGGGCGCGACCGGCTTCGACGCCATCCTCGCGGCGGCTGACTGCGTGGCTGCGGGCGTCGTTCAGGCACTCAACGAGGAAGGACTTGCCGGGAAGGTTCTCGTCACCGGACAAGATGCAGAACTAGTCGCATGCCAGCGCATCATCGCGGGAACCCAGTCCATGACCATTTACAAGCCACTCAAAAGACTTGCCAACAACGCCGCCGAGGTCGCGGTCAAAATGGCCCGGGGAAAGCCGATCGTCGCCAGCCAAACCGTGAACAACGGCCAGATCGACGTCCCCTCGGTGCTTGGTGACATTTTCGCGGCGGATAAAATCAACATGATGGAAACCGTGATCGCTGATGGTTTCCAATCAAAGGAAGCCGTGTATGGAAAGTGAGAAGGTGGTTGGCCTTGTTTAGAACTCCCCCATGTCTGCCCCCCTCCTTGCCGCCGATCGGCTGATCAAGCGCTTCCCCGGCGTTATCGCGCTCAACGGCGTGAGTTTCGATCTGCGGGCCGGGGAAATGCATGCTCTCTGCGGCGAGAACGGCGCGGGAAAATCCACGCTGATCAAGACCCTCTCCGGGATTCATCCGGCCGGGAGCTACGAGGGCGATATTCTCGTCGAGGGTAAAATCGTTTCCTTCCGAAACTCCAAGGACGCAGAAACACATGGCATCGGCGTGATTTATCAGGAACTCGCCCTCGTTCCCGAAATGACCGTGGCCGAAAATATCTTCCTCGGCAATGAGCCGCGTATCAGAGGCGGCATTCTCATCGATTGGAAAAAGATTTACGATCAATCGAAGGAACTGCTGGACCGATTTGGTCTGAACATCGATCCCGCAGCCAAAGTCAATGATCTCGGGATCGGTCACCAGCAACTGGTGGAGATTGCCAAAGCCATGTCCAAGCACACCCGGGTGCTCATTCTTGACGAGCCGACCGCCGCACTGACCGAGCAGGAGGTCGCGGTCCTTCTTGACATCCTGCGAGACCTGAAAAAGCGCGGCATTGCGCTCATCTACATCAGCCACAAGCTCGATGAAGTCTTTGCCATCGCCGACCGGATTACGACTTTGCGTGACGGCAGAAGCATCACCACCCTCGAGGCCACGCAGACGACCAAGAGCGAAGTCATCCGCCACATGATCGGACGCCCGCTTGACGACCTCTTTCCGCGGCGGAGTGGAACGGCCGGCCCGGTCATTCTTTCGGTCAAAGACCTCACAGTGATGGACGACTCGAAGAAGCGCTTGGAGAAGATCTCGCTCGAAGTCCGCGCCGGAGAAGTGCTCGGCATCGGCGGCTTGATGGGGGCCGGACGCAGTGAGCTTCTCCTGCACCTGTTTGGAGCCTACGGGGAGCGAAGGGCCGGGGAGGTCATGCTTGGGGGTCAGGCGCTTGGGCCGAAACATTCGCCGACCGAAAGCATTCGGCGCGGCTTGGTGCTGGTAAGCGAAGATCGTAAACGTTACGGGCTCGTTCTCGATCAGGCCATCGGGTTTAACATGGCTTTGTCCTCGCTGCAGGATTTGGTCCGCTCTCTCTTCGGTTCGTTCGGCCTCATCGACCCAAACCAGGAATCCGGCCGGAATCAGGAACACTTCCAGGCTTTGCGCATCAAAGCCCCCGGCCTTTCCACTCCGGTCGGGACGCTCTCCGGCGGCAACCAACAAAAGGTCGTGCTCGCCAAAGCCATGATGACGCGCCCCAAAGTCGTGCTCCTCGACGAGCCGACCCGCGGCATCGATGTCGGGGCAAAACTCGAGGTCTATGAGTTGGTCAACAAACTGACCGACGCCGGGCAGGCCGTGGTGTTGGTCAGCAGTGAACTGCCCGAACTCATGGGGATGAGTGACCGCATTCTGATGCTGGCCGATGGCCGTATCGGCGGGCTCCTGAACAAGGCCGAAGCCACCCAAGAAAACCTCCTCGCTGCTGCCATGGGCAACCTGCCGGCCCGAAACTTGAGCTGAAGCCCATGCCCGCCATTGCCTACTCTCCACCGACATCCTCGGCCCTGTCCTTCCGAGCTTTGGCCATGCCGCTGGCCTTGCTCGCCATTTTTGCCTTCTTCGCAATCCAATCCCCGGCCTTCCTCTCCTCGCGGAATCTTTCGATGCTCGGCATCGAGGTTTCGATTACGGCCGTTCTGGCGCTCGGCATGTTTCTCGTCATTCTCCTAGGACAGATCGACCTTTCGGCCGGCAGTGGAGTCGGATTGATCGGCGGTATCGCCGCCGTGCTGATTTTTCAACATGCCTGGCCAGCCCCAGCGGCCCTGCTCCTCAGCGTCGCTGTGGCCGCCATCATCTGGCTCAGTATGGGAACCCTCATCGTCAAAGAGCGCGTTCCCTCCTTCATCATCACGCTGGGAGGATTGCTCGTCTTCCGAGGGCTCCACTGGCTGGTCATTGACAACGCCACCATTCCGGTCAGTCGCGGCGGTGAGGCAAATTTCTATTCACAACTCACCACCTATTATCTCCCACCTCTCGTGGGCACGCTCCTGGCAGCAGTTGTCATTCTCGCCATAGGATTCGTCTCTTGGCGCACTTTCCAGCGCCAGAAAGCTTCCGGCACGGCGGGAAATGGCGAACAAATCTTTTTGCAGTTCTTTGTCACCGCCCAACTCCTCGGCCTCTTTGTCCTCGTCTGCAACGCCTACCGCGGCCTTCCCCTGCCCGTCGTCGTGTTGGGAGTGGTAGCTTTTCTGATCTATGCGCTGACGACCCAAACCCCGTTTGGTCGCTATCTCTACGCCATTGGCGGAAACGAAGAGGCCGCCGTCGTCAGCGGGGTGCCCGTAGCCCGCGTCACCATCGGGGCGTTTCTCATTATGGGGATCATCGTCGCCGTCACCGGCTTTCTGCAAACCGCCTATTCCGGGGCGAGCACGACCACCGTCGGCAGCCTGATGGAGCTCGACGCCGTCGCGGCCTGCGTCATTGGCGGGACAAGCTTGCGCGGCGGACGAGGCACAGTCGGAGGCGTTCTTCTCGGAGCATTGATCATGGCCGCCCTTCTCAACGGCATGACCCTCCTGGCCGTTAGTCCGGAAGCAAAATACATCGCCCGCGGCCTTGTCCTCGGCCTCGCCGTCTGGGCCGACGTTCGCCTCTCACGCCGCAAGTAACCGCGACACGGCGGCAACCTGCGGGCTTACAGGATTCCCTGCCGCTTGCGGTATTCGCGAGGAGAGCAGCCGGCG
>JBAXCT010000145.1:0-5891 GCA_037141375.1 Chthoniobacterales bacterium
CATGGCCAAGGCAAAAGGCCTCCCGCTGAGCGGCGAGGTCTGTCCGCACCATCTCGCGCTGACCGACGAGTCGCTCGCCGGTTATGACACGAATTTCAAGATGAATCCTCCGCTTCGCGAGGAGCGCGACATCGAGGCTCTGGTTGAGGGGATCGCCGATGGGACCATAGATATTCTGGCGACCGACCATGCCCCGCATGCGGTCTACGAAAAGGAGGTCGAGTTTGCGGCTGCGCCCTTCGGTATTGTCGGACTCGAGACGGCGGTGGGAATTTTCTGCGAGATCCTCCTGCATCGGCGCCGGGCGATCGACCTGCCGCGCCTGGTTGCCATGCTGACAAAAAACCCGGCTTCTTTGCTGCATCTTGATCGGGGCACTTTGGCCGTCGGTGCGCCCGGCGATGTGACTCTGCTTGATCCCGATCTCGCCTGGACGGTGGACAAGGAACAATTCGCCTCGAAGGGACGCAACACGCCGTTCCATGGTTGGAATTTGCGCGGGCGCGCCGTACGCACCATCGTCGGCGGCCGCACGGTGTGGGGCCTTGCCTCGTGAGTGGCTGCTTCGAAGTTACTGCTGTCGATCCATCCTCCGCGGCCCGGCGCGGGCAAGTGCGCACGCGGAGAGGTCCGATTGACACCCCGGCGTTCATGCCGGTGGGCACGCAGGGAACAGTCAAGGCGGTGAGTCCCCGCGAACTGCGCGAACTCGAGGCGCAAATCATCCTCGGCAACACCTATCATCTTTTTGTCCGTCCTGGGCTCGAAGTCATGCGCAAGCTGGGCGGTTTGCACCGCTTCATGGGCTGGGATGGTCCGATCCTCACCGACAGCGGCGGGTTCCAGGTGTTTTCCTTGGCCAAATTGCGTCGCATCACGGAGGAAGGCGTGCATTTCCAGAACCACCTCGACGGGGCACCATGCTTCATCGGGCCCGAGACATCCATGGAGATCCAGCACACGCTGGGCTCGGATGTTGTCATGGCCTTTGACGAGTGCCCACCCCATCCCTGCACGCACGAGCAGGCGGCGGCGAGTCTCGAACTCACGCTGCGCTGGGAGCGCCGCTGTTTCGACTGGTGGGAGGCGCAGAATATTAAGGAACAACGCCCCTTGCTCTTCGGAATCGTGCAGGGGTCAAGTTACGCCGATCTGCGGGAGAAATCCGCGCAGTCGCTGGTGGCGATGGGCTGGGATGGCTACGCGGTCGGGGGCGTGAGCGTGGGCGAACCCGAGCCGGAGATGATGGCTGCGGTGGAGTTTGCCGTGCCGCACCTGCCGGCCGACTGTCCGCGCTACGCGATGGGACTGGGCACACCGCCGCAGTTGGTGGAGTTGGTGGCTCGCGGGATCGATATGTTCGACTGTGTTTTGCCGACCCGCATCGCGCGCAATGGAACGGCTTTCACCGCCTCGGGGACGATCAACCTCAAGAACGCCTGCTTCACTCTCGACGAGAAACCGATTGAGGAAGGTTGCTCATGTTACGCGTGCACCCATTTTTCCCGTGCATACCTTCGCCATTTGGTCAAGGCGGAGGAGATCCTCGGCCTGCGGTTGATCACGCTGCACAACCTGCACTTTTATCTAGGCTTGATGAAAAAAATAAGGAGCGCCTTGGAGCAGGGCACCTTCGCCGCGTTCCGCCGCGAGTTTGTCGGCGGCTATCGGCCGCACACCGCCTGACCGGGTCAGGGATCCTGCTGGTTCTCCCGGTTGTAAGGATAGCGGGATTCAAAACCGAGTTCAGGCGGGAACTCGGCGTAGCCGCGGTTGATCCATTGAACGTTGCTCTTGTAAGGCGGCGCGTAGGTTCCCTTGTAGGTCGGGATGGGGAAGAGCAACGTGTCGTAGAGTCCGTAGCCGAGGCGGGCGAAAGTGCGGCCGAGGCCCCGCACGATGCCGTAGCTGTATTCGGCGCTGTTGCCTTCAAAGTAGTTCACCGAAAGCATGGAGTCGGGCAACTCGGCGATGCCGAAGCAGATGTTGCCTAGTCCGCGACCGAGCTTGCGTGTCGGTCCCCACTCCGAGGACGGGGGCTGTTGTATGTCGGCCAAGCAGACGCTCGCGGTCAGGAGAAGGATGGCTGGGAGGAAAACTTTTCTCATGGCTGAATTACACGCGCATTCTGCCCCACAGGCAAGCCCGGATTAGTCGCCTAACTCGACATTCCAGCAGCCGACATCGACAAAATGCCGCCAGGTCTCGTGGACGGAGGACGAGTATGTGAGGTGGATGAAGGGCCGCCAGCGGGGGCGGCGGGGTTCCTTGAGCAATTGCATCTTCGCCTCATTGGGCAAGCGGTTTCCCTTGCGCGTGTTGCAGGGGATGCAGGAGCAGACCACGTTCTCCCAACTGGTCTGGCCTCCGCGCTGGCGGGGCAGCACGTGGTCGAGGTTCAGCTCCTGGCGGTCGAGCCGGCGGGCGCAGTACTGGCAGGTGTGGTTGTCTCTCTCGTAAATGTTCTGCCGGGTAAATTTTACTTCCTTGCTCGGCAGGCGATCGAAGAAGAGCAGCACCACGACATTGGGGACACGGATATTGAACCGGACCGATTGCACCATGTCGGGTTCGGGCGACTTTTGCGAAAAGTCGTGCCAGCTCTGGAAATCGTGCGCGAGGTAGTTGTTCTGGGTGTCGCGCCAGACCACCTGGGCGTGGCCTTGATAGAGCAACGTGAAGGCGCGTCGGGCGCTGCAGACGTTGACCGCCTGCCACAGCCGGTTGAGAACGAGCACGTGCCTGTCGAGCAGGGACTCCATGGGTTGGGTTGGGGGAGGGGTAGCTCCCCGCAAGCAGAAGAACTTAGCGACCGTTCTCCCTTCTGTCAAACCTGCCCCGCCGCACATCGAGACGGGTTGCTTTCGCAAGTCCCGATCCCTATCGTAACTGTCCCGATGAACCTTGTGCGCTTAATTTTGCCGCCAGTTCTGGCAATTCTGCTTTGCATAGCTCCTGCGGAAGCCCAAGACGACTCCTCTTCCGAGTTCTTTTCAGCCTACCAAGAATTCCAGCGCGCCGAGAAATTGGAACGCGAAGGGAGAACGAATGACGCTATCGCGAAATTCCGCTATGTAGCCGCGCAGTTGGGGCAACTCAAATCTCAGCACCCCGACTGGCAGCCATTGGTCGTCGACTTTCGGCTCAAGAAAACTCAAGAAGCGATCCTGCGGCTTGAGGGAGCCCTCGGATCCTCCACCATCTCATCGCCCACCTTGGGCCCTCCGCCTGATCTGGCTGAATCCACGCCGGATGAAGTTTTGCCTCCGGTTCATCCGGTGCGCGCACCTCTCCCGTCGGGTCCGACCATTTCCATTTCCGCCGATGAGGCGCCCCCTGCCCGCCTAAGCAAGGAGCAAGTCACGGCAACTCCGGCCGCCCCTGCCCCGGCCGAGCTGGAGAATTTGCGAGGGCAACTGGCAGCCGAAAAGGGCAAAAGTTCCGAACTGGAAGAGCAAATCAAAGGCGGCGAATCCGAGGTCTCCGGAATCCGCGCCGAGCTTGAACAAACGAAAGCGGCTCTCGATGAAATCAACCGGCAACTGGAGGAGTCCAAAAACAAACCGGAGTCCGCCCCACCATCGGGCGATGCTGCATCTGGCGAGGAGGCCAAGCGTTTGTCCGCCGCCGCCAAGGAGCTGGAACAGTCGCTCGCGGCCGCAAATGCCGAGAAGGCGGATCTCACCGCGCAGCTGACCGCGGCGAAAGCGCAGGCCGACGCCGTCAAGACCGAACTGGAGTCGGCCAAGTCAGAGGCCGAAGCAGCGAAGACGCGCGCCACCGCGCTGGAGACCGAGAAAGAGTCGCTGGTCACCGAACGGGACACCGCACGGAAGGAGACCGAGACGGCTCAAGGCGAAATGCAGACCCTCACTTCGCGCGTCACCGAACTCGAGGAAGAAAGAACACAACTCATCACCGCGCGCGACACCGCGCAGAAAGAGGCGGCGGATGCGAAAACCGCGCTGGAAAAAAATGCCGAACTGATCGAGTCCAACCGCCAACTCGAGGAGAAACTTGCCGATGCAACCAAGCAGATTGCCGGCATGGAAACCGACGCCGCAGCCAAGGCCGAAGTCATCACCGGTTTGCAGAAAGACCTCGACAATGTGCGCCATGATCTGGCCGGGGCGCAGACCAAGCTCAAAGACGACCGCGAAAGGTTCGACAAACTGCAATCAGTGAACGACCAGTTGCTCAAGGAATACGACGAAGTGACCGGCGCGCTCGCCGCGGTCAAGCTGGGCGACGTGACCGCCACCGAGGCCAAGCTTCTCCAGGAGGAGAACGAGGTTCTGCGCGGGATCATCATGCGCCAGATCAAAGAGCAGGCCCGCCGCGAGCAGGCCTACCGTCTTGCCCAGGAGGAGATGCAGCGTCTGGAGATCCGCTCGGATACGCTCAACGACAAAATCAATGAGTTGGCCAAACCGACCCTTGAACTCACCGACGCGGAGCAAGAAATGCTCAAGCGGCCGGTCGTTACCCTGCTCGACGCCGATGCCGCGAAGATGAGCGCCCAGGTGGCGGCGGTCAAGTTGCCCGAATCCGCAGCCAGTCCTGCACCCAGAGGGACTCCGCCGTCGACGGAGGGAGCAGGCGGAACTGCGGTTGCCGATCCATCCACCGAACCTCCTAGCGAAGGGGCGGCCGCCGCCCGTTCGCTCAGCACGGAACTTTCCCCCGAGTTGCTCGCAATGGTCAATCAAGCGCGCGAGCAGTTTGTCAAAGGCAACTTCGCGCAGGCCGAGGAGCTTTATCAGAACTTCCTCGAACGCCAGCCCTCCAATGTCGTCGCCCTCGCCAATCTCGGCGTGGCCCAGTTCCGGCAAGGTAAGCTCACCGCCGCCCAACTCGCTCTCGAGAAAGCGGTCAAAGTCGAGCCGAACGATGCCTTCAGCCTGACCACCCTCGGCGCGGTCATGATCGAGCAGGGGCGCATCGATGACGCGGTTAATTATCTCGAGCGCGCCAACGCCGCCTTGCCTGATGATGCCATCACCCTCAACTACCTCGGCGTGGCCTCAAGCCAGCTCGGCCAGTTCGGTAAAGCCGAGCAGTCCTTGCGCCGCGCCATCACGGTGAGACCCGAATATGCCGAGGCGCATTTCAACCTAGCCGTCATCTACGCCACCGCAAAACCCCCTTCGATCGCTCTGGCCAAACGTCACTACGAAAAAGCGCTCGAACTCGGCGCCGGTCCCGACAAACGCCTGGCCTCGATGCTGCAGTCGGAAAAAGCAGAAAAATCGGAAAAAGCGGACTGACGCCTCAGGGCAAAGCCCTCGGGCTCAAGGTGAGTTGATCCGCAGGCGGATGAATCGCCGATTCATCGCCGATGTATCCACCTGCCACAAGCGGCGGGTGAACCCCAGAGCGACTCCCGTCTGATCGACCGAGCTTTGCTCGCCAGTCGATGCAGTCCATGTCATCAGGTTTTCAGAGGCCTCGGCCGCCACCGTCAATGCGGGGTCATTGCGCAAGACGGCGGTAAATTCCATTTTGCCTCCGATCAGGCGACAGGTGGGTGCTGTGCCGGGTGCGTCGCTGCCAATGGCCGGATTGCTGCCCAACGCATACTCCATCATATTACTTATACCGTCATCGTCCGCATCCGCTGACAGACCTGATCGGGCACCGCTCAAACCATAGGTGTTTTGCAGAGTGTAGGCCGCAGTGGAGATCACTTGGACGGATCGACTTGAAGTTGACATGTTTCCGCTTTCATCGGCTGCGGTGTAGGTGATGACATAGGTTCCGAGGGCTGCGGTGTTGACCGCGCCGCTCGTCTGGACCGCAACAGCGCCGTCGACATTGTCGCTAGCTGTGGCGCCCGGGTCGGTGAAGGTGGTGCCGAAGGCGATCGTCATGCTGGCTGCTCCGTTGAGTGT
>JBAXCT010000146.1:0-5886 GCA_037141375.1 Chthoniobacterales bacterium
CCAAGTGGGTCGAGAAGGTGCGGGTCAATCCGGGCAATTACGCCGACTCGAAGAAATTCGCGGTGCGCGAGTATACTGACGAGCAATACGGCGCAGAGATCGGGCGCATCCGCGAAAAATTTGCGCCCCTCGTGAAGTTTTGTCAGGAGCGCGGCAGCGCCATGCGCATCGGCACCAACCACGGATCGCTCAGCGATCGCATCATGAACCGCTACGGCGACACGCCGCTCGGCATGGTCGAGAGCGCGCTAGAGTTCGCTCGCATCGCGCGTGAACACGACTACCACAATTTTGTTTTTTCGATGAAGGCATCAAACCCGAAGGTCATGATCGCCGCCTACCGCCTGCTGGTTTCGCGTTTGGCCGCGGAAGGGCCCGATTGGAATTATCCGATTCATCTCGGGGTGACCGAGGCGGGCGATGGCGAGGATGGACGCATCAAGAGCGCGGTCGGTATCGGCTCTCTCCTCGCCGATGGCATCGGCGACACGATTCGCGTCAGCCTCACCGAGGACAGCGTCCACGAGATTCCTGTCGCGCAGGAGTTGGTGGGTCTCTTCGCGGGGAACTGCGAGGGCTGGGCAGGGGAGCGGAGGCTTTCCTTTGACCCGTTTTCCTACGCACGGCGGGCCAGCAAAAAAATCATCATCAACGGAGTCTCGCTCGGCGACGACGAGGTGCCTCGCGTCGTAGTTACGCGGAGGCACTACGATGTGGTTGCCCACAAATTGCCTGGACTGGGGGACTTTCAGCCGGAGTTGGTTTACGAGGATCTGCCGGTCACCGGGATCGATCCGCGGGATGCTGTCGCCGTTGCCGAACTCAATGCGCGAGCAGAGGCCTGCCTCGTCACGGTACGGGATGGCATCGGCTTGCCTGTCATCGCGGCTTTCCGCCTGCTTGCCGCCCAGGCCGATCCGCGTCACCCGATTCTTTTGAAAGATTCGCTCGATCCGCAACCCGATCCGCAGAGCCCCTTCGTCCGCACCTTGCTCGGCGCGAGCGCCCGCCTCGGTTCGCTGCTGTGCGATGGTATCGGCGATGCGGTGCTTCTGCGGACAGAAGATGCTCCGGGTCAGACACTCCGCCTTGCCTACAATATCCTGCAAGCGGTCGGGGCGCGGATTTTTAAGACCGACTATGTGGCTTGCCCGAGCTGCGGGCGTACTTTGTTCAATTTGCAGGACACCACCGCGCGGATCAAAACGGCCACCGCGCATTTGAAGGGTGTGAAGATCGCCATCATGGGCTGTATCGTGAACGGCCCGGGAGAGATGGCCGACGCCGATTTCGGCTACGTCGGCGGTGCGCCCGGCAAGGTGAATCTCTACATCGGCAAAAAGCCGGTGAAGTTCAATATCCCCGAAGCCGAGGCGGTCGAGAGTCTGGTCGATCTGATCAAGGAGAGCGGTCGATGGGTTGCGGTTCCGGCCAGCACCAGCTCAGCCGTCTTCCATGAGCTCTAGTCAAGCACACCTTCGACCGGAAAAACTGGTTTTGTTCAGCGTGGTGATCGGCGCGTTAGCGCTCGCGGGTTGCGCTGTCGCTGCGCTTTCCAGTAATTCGCTGACCATAAAAGCGGACCTGCTCAATGCCGTGCTGGCATTCAGCGGCGATGCCGTCCTGTTAGGCGCAATGCGGATAGTCCGCAATGCGCGCTGGGCCGCGCTAGATTACGGTCCGGGAAAAATAGAGAACCTGGGAAGCTTTTTGGTGGCTCTGGTGATGCTTCTCGGTCTTGTCGGGCTGGGGATACAGTTGCTCGGTGCGGTTCGTGAGCCCGAGCCGATCCGTGGCATCGGCGTTCTCATCGGGCTGATCGTGTCGCTGGGTTTCTGCTCTTGTGACACATGGCTATGGAGGCAAGCCTGTCAGGCCTATCGTCGTAGTCCGTCGCCGTTGCTTGATGCCTTCAGGCGGGCGAGTTTGAATGCAGCGCTGGTCGGTGGAATGGCTGCGGTGACTTTGGGGTTGTCATTATTTTTTCATGGGAGTTGGTTGCCTTACCTCGACATCTTCACGGCCATTGTGCTCGGCATGTTCGCCGCCCACCACGCGCACCAGATTATTCGCCATTCGCTGCGTGACCTTGTTGACCAAGCCATCGCCGAACCTTTGCAAATCATCATCAACCGGCATCTGGTGCAGCACTTCGAAAGCTACCTGCACCTCGAGGGCGTCCGCTCCCGCTGCGCGGGTTCCACCGTCTTCATCGAAATCTTTCTCGGCTTCGATCCGCAGCAGTCGATCGGCCAGATTCAGGGCACTGTAGACATGCTTCGTGCTGGACTGGAACGTGATATTCCGTCTGCCCGCGTTACCGTCATTCCGCGCAGCCATGATGCCGGGTTGCTGCGGCCGCATGTCGGAACTACATGACCCGCGACTCCTCGATGCTCGCAAGCGCCCTCAATCGCCCGCCATCGCGCGAGAGCGCCTTCTCAGCGACACGCACGGAGCGCCCTCAGTGGTGAATCACTCGGATCAATACTGCCACCGAGAACCCCAAAGGCGTGCAGATCGCCATCATGGCTTGCATCGTCAACGGCCCCGGCGAGATGGCGGATGCGGACTTCGGTTACGTCGGAGGCGCGCCGGGAAAGGTGAATCTCTACCTCGGCAAAAAGCCGTTGAAGTTCAATATCCCGAGGCCGATGAGGTCAACTGCCTGGTCGACTTGATCAAGGAGAATGGTCGCTGGTTCGAAGCCCAGGCCAACGCCGCGGTTGCCGAAGCGGCCAGCGTAGACTAGATGTTGTGTGGCGGGTGGCTGGCGACCGCTGCGCGGTTCGCCCGTGCAGAGGAAAGTCCGGACACCTCGGGGCAGCATGCCGTGTGCAAGCACGGGAGCGGGGGACGCAAGTCCACCGTTACGGATAGTGTCGCAGAAAATATACCGCCCGCCTCGGCGGGTAAGGTTGAAATGGCGGGGTAAGAGCCCACCGCTCCGAGAGTGATCGAGGAGGCAGGACAAACCCCGTGCGGTGCAAGACAGAACAGGAATGACGGCCCGCCCCGGCCGTTCCGCGCAAGCGGGACACATTCCGGGTATTAGTCGCACCCCGCGCAAGCGGGGCGCCGGCGGCAACGCCGGTGAGAGAAATGGTCGCCCGGTCGCCTCGGCGACCGACAGAATCCGGCTTACGGCCACCCGCCCTTTTTCAGGTCTCCAAGCCAAGCCAAGCGCGGAGATGACGATCTAAAGCCGCGGAGTCGGCTTTGCCTAAACTTCCGGTTCTGTGTCTCACCAGTCTGCTCTCCACCGTAGCTAGTTGACCCTTGATTGCACTCGGGACATTGAGGCCGCAGCCTTTCCAGTCACGTAGTGAAAATGCCACTTGAAGGAGTTGCGAAGTGATGGGAACGACGAAAAGGTCGCGAGGATCCGGTCCGCGGCCTATGACTATGGCCGGCCGGACTTTGTGGCTAGTCAGATCCGAAAACGGGATCGGCAAGAGAACGACGTCATTTCTTGAGTAATTCATTGTAGACTTCGTCTTCCTCGTTCTCCCAGACCCGCGAGAGGCTCTCGGCCGAAGCTTTCAGCCACTCGGCTCTAACCTCATCCACCTCGTGAACCAGGCCGGTGGCGCGCTCCAGGCAGTAGAGAGCTTCTTGGTTGAGCGAGCGGCGGTTCCGTTGTGCGCGCTTTTTTAGGGCGCTGTGTAGCTCCGCCGGCATGTCTTTCAATGTGAGCGTAGGCATATTGCAACCATAACGGTTGCGTTCCAGCTGTCAATGTGCCGACGCTTTCTCCGACCCGAGGCCGGTCTGCGATCGCACGCTGAGTTCGTCGAACTTTCGCTCGGCTGAGATGTCGCGCGAAGTGAGCAGCGCTCCGAGCCATGCGGCGAGGAAACCGAGTGGAATGCTCACGATGCCGGGATTTTTCAGCGGAAAAAGCGGGGTCGCGGTGATGAGTGCTTTGCCATCGGGGTCCATCACGCTCGGGCTGACGAGGATGAGCAGGATGGAGCTGAGCAGACCGACGGCGAGGCCGGCCACCGCGCCAGTCGTGTTGAAGCGCTTCCAGAAAACCGAAAACACAATGACGGGCAAGTTGGCCGAGGCGGCCACGGCAAAGGCCAGACCGACGAGGAAAGCGACATTGAGCGAACGCAATTTGATGGCGAGGAAGATCGATACGGCGCCAACTACGAAAGCGGTGATCCGGGCGACACGGACCTCCTGGCCCGGTGAGGTCTCTTCCCCGTGGTGGAGCACGTTGGTATAAAAATCGTGTGCGAAGCTCGTGCTCGCGCTCATCGTGAGGCCGGCGACGACCGCGAGGATCGTGGCGAAGGCGACCGCGCTGATGAAGGCGAAGAACCATTCGCCACCGAGCGTCTGTGCGAGGATGGGTGCCACCATGTTGCCGTCGGGCTTGCCCGCGGCGTCGAGCGGCAGGGCAGCGAGGTTGAGGATGGTCGCCGCGCCGAAGCCGAAGAATGTCGTCAGGATGTAGAAAACGCCGATGATGGCCGTGGCCCAGACCACCGACACGCGGGCTGTCTTTGCATCGGGCACCGTGTAGAAGCGCACGAGAATGTGCGGCAGGCCGGCCGTGCCCAGCACGAGGCCAAGTGCGAGGGAGATAAAGTCGATTTTGGAGAGGGTGGTCGCGCCATATTGCAGCCCGGGATTGAGTAGGTTGACCGGCGCCTTGCTGCCGTCGTAGGTGGCCGCCGAGATCGCGTCGAAAAACTGCGGCAGGCTGTAGCCGTGGCGGCCGAGGACCATCACGCTCAAGGCGAGCGCCCCGGCCATGAGCAGGCCGGCCTTGATGATCTGGACCCACGTGGTCGCGAGCATTCCGCCGAAGACGACATAGATGAGCATGAGCACACCGACGCCGATCACTGCCGGTACGAAATCTATCCCGATGAGCACCTTGATGATGCCGCCAGCACCGACCATCTGCGCGATCATATAAAATGTGGAGACAGTGAGGGTGGAGAGCGAAGCCATGGCGCGCACGGGGCGCGGCTTGAGCCGGTAGGCCAACAGGTCGGCCATCGTGTATTTGCCCGCGTTGCGCAGCGGTTCGGCCACGATGAGCAGCACGGTGAGGTAGGCGACGAGAAAGCCGACCGAATACATGAAGCCGTCATAGCCCTTGAGAAAAATCATGCCGCTGATGCCGAGGAAGCTGGCGGCACTCATGTAGTCGCCCGCCACGGCGAGACCGTTTTGCCAGCCTTTGATCGAGCGGCCCGCAGCGAAATATGCGGAACTTCCGGTCGCCCGGCGTGCAGAGAAGTAGGTGATGATGAGCGTCACGCCGACGAAGGTGAGAAACATTCCCAGCGCAGGTGTGACAGTGAAGGCAAGCATGATGGGATTAGTGTCCGAACTTCGCGAGCAACGCCATGTTCATCCGGTCCCAATTCCGTGCGGCCCGCACATACAGCCAGCAAATCGTCCAGGTCATGACAAATTGGGAGAGGGCAAAAAGGTAGGCCCAGTTTACTTTGCCGATGACCGGCTGCTTCATGATATCCGGGCAGAATCCCACCAGCACAGGGAGCGCCATGTAGTAGCTGAGGAAAAAAATTGTGGCAGGCACGATGAATCGGAGCTTGGCGCGGCGTAGCGCGGTGAAGTCCGCATCCCGGGCGATTATTGGCCAGTCGACCGGATCGCCGTCCTCATACGCTGTTCGCTCGTGCTCCGGTTTAGGTCCGCTTCGTCCGAGCGGGGCGATGTCGGTCTGGGCGCCGACGATGGGCGTGTAGTCTCGGTCGTCATGGGAGGATGACATAGTGCGGATGACAGCAGACACGGCACCGAGATGAAAGCCCCGATTCCGCACGGCGTGTGCATGGACTATAGGCAAGGAGTTGGTCGGGCTGGTGGGATTTGAATGCGCCACGGCGCATCTTCGAC
>JBAXCT010000147.1:0-5831 GCA_037141375.1 Chthoniobacterales bacterium
GTCGGCGACGACACGCACCTGGTCGACACCTGCGGTACGGGTGGCGACTCGGCGCACACCTTCAACGTGTCCACGGCGGCGGCCATCGTCGCGGCGGCCGCCGGCGCGAAAGTTGCCAAGCACGTTGGGCGCTCGGTGTCTTCCTCCTCGGGCAGCGCCGACGTCCTTGAGGCCCTCGGCGCCAACATCGCGCTCACTCCCGCGCAGGTCGGCAAGGCGATCGAGGAACTCGGGCTGGGGTTCATGTTCGCCCCCACCCACCACGCGGCGATGAAATACGCGGCGCCGGTGAGGAAGGAACTCGGCGTGCGCACGATCTTCAACCTGCTCGGGCCGCTGACCAACCCGGCCAACGCGAAGAACCAGGTCGCGGGCGTGTTCCACCCCGACCTGGTGGGCATCCAGGTGCGCGTGCTGCAGCGGCTCGGCAGCCGGCATGTGATGACCGTGCACGGGCGCGACGGGATCGACGCTCAACCGCCTTTTCCAGCAAGCCTTCCGTGTGGCCAAGCAAGCGCGATCGGAAACCGGCATCACCCGCGGCGCGGTATCGGTCGGCTCGGTCGCGGTGGAGTTGGCCGAAAAAATATTCGGCGATCTGACAGCTTGCCGCGTCTTGCTTCTCGGTGCAGGCGAAGCCGGCGCCCGCGTGGCACGGAGCCTGCAGTCGCGCGGCGTGCGCGGGCTCATCATTGCCAACCGCACTTTCGATCGCGCGGCCGAACTGGCGGCTGAGCTCGGTGGAATGGCCCTGCACTTCGATCGGTGGCAGTCTGCGTTGACCGACGTGGACATTGTTATTTCATCCACAGCGGCACGCGGGCACTTGCTTTCGGCGGCTGAATTATTGCCGGTGCTCGCCTTGCGCGGCGATCGCCCTCTTTTTCTCGTCGATCTCGCTGTTCCTCGCGATTTCGACCCCTCGCTCAACGAGATGGAAGGCGTCTTTCTCCACGATATCGATTCCCTCCAAGCCATGGCGCAACGGGGCATGGCCGCACGCGGCCGCGAGGCGGAGCGTTGCGAGAAACTCATTGACGCGCAGGTCCAGGAATTTTTCGAATGGGCGCTCCAGCGTCCGTCCTCAGCGCCCGTGGCAGCAAGATCATGAACCCCATCGTGCGATTAGCTACCCGGGGCAGCGATCTTGCACTCGTGCAAACCCGTGACGTGGCATCCAAGCTGCGCGCCGCCTATCCGCACATCGTGGTCGAAGAGGTGATCATACGCACCACGGGCGACCGGGATACCGAAACCGATTTAGCCAACGCGCCTACCGTAGGTCTGTTCACCAAGGAACTTGAGCAGGCCTTGATCGATGGGCGTGCCGACGCCGCCGTGCATAGTTTGAAGGATCTTCCCACCGTGACACCCGAGGGACTCGTTCTCTCGGCCATCCTGCCGCGGGCGGACAGCTCCGACGTTCTGCTTTCGCTCCAGCCCGACGGGCTTGATGGTCTGGCTGCCGGTGCGCGGGTCGGAACGGGAAGTCCTCGCCGCCGCGCGATGCTCCTCGCTGATCGCAGCGATTTGGTGGCGCAACCCATCCGGGGCAATGTTCCCACCCGTTTGTCCAAGTTGGCCGAGGGTCGGTTCGACTTTGCCGGCCGCGAATTGCATGCATCGCGCCTGACCGATTTTTTGCCGGCCCCGGGCCAGGGGGCGGTCGCGGTGGAAATCCGTTCGAGCGATACGGAAATAAAAAAACTTTTGTCCGTCCTGCATGATGCTGCCACGGATTGTGCCGTCAGGGCGGAGAGGGCGGTGCTGGCCGCGCTCGGCGGCGGTTGCCACATGGCCTTGGGCGCCAAGGCACGGGCGGTCGATGGGGATTTGCATCTGGAGGCAGTTGTGTTTGACGCATCCGGACGTCCACCGAAATATGCCTCCGCGACGGGACCCAAGGATCAACCGGATACCTTGGGACAAATCGTCGCCTCCCGACTTCATGACATCTAAAAAAAGCGGCATTTGTTTTCTTGTCGGAGCGGGCCCGGGTGATCCCGGTCTGCTCACCCTGCGCGGTCGCGAGGTTTTGTCGCGCGCTCAAGTCGTGATTTATGACCATCTTGTCAATCGCGAGTTGCTCGGTTTTGCTCCCGCCGAGGCCGAGCTGATTTACGCCGGGAAAAAAGCAGGCGACCACACGTTGCCCCAAGAGGAAATCAACCGGTTGCTGGTCGAAAACACCCATGCTGGAAAATATGTCGTGCGCCTCAAAGGCGGCGATCCTTTTGTTTTCGCCCGCGGGGCGGAGGAATGCCTGGCTTTGGCCGAGGCGGGCCAGCGCTTCGAGATCGTTCCCGGCGTGAGTTCAGCCATCGCCGGGCCGGCCTACGCGGGTATCCCGGTCACGCAGCGCACGGTGAATTCCGTCCTCACGATTTTCAGCGGACACCATGATCCCTCGGAAACTGCAGCCGGCGAAGTCTATGAGTCGATTGGGAGGGGGCCCGGCACCAAGGTGATGCTGATGGGGGTGGAAAATCTGCGAGGCGTTGCACGGCGCATGATCACGGGAGGAGCCAAGGCCTCCTTACCCGCCGCCGCGATCCGCTGGGCCACGCGCGGTGACCAGCAGGTCGTGCGTGGAACCATCGGCGATATTGCCGATGAGGTTGAGAAGTCCGGTCTGCAGGCTCCAGCCGTGGTGGTCTTCGGCGAGGTGGCGGCGCTGTCCGGCCAACTCGCTTGGACAGCAAACCGTCCGCTTTTCGGCCGCCGAGTCGTGGTCACCCGCAGCCGAGCCCAGTCTGGCAAACTCACAGCGACCCTGCGTGATCTGGGTGCGGACGTCTACGAACTACCGCTCATCCGCCGCGAACCCCCACCCGACCTGCGGGAATTCGGGGAATTGGTCCAAGACGCGCACAGCTACGAATGGATTGTGTTCACGAGCGCCAATGGCGTTGATGCTTTCTTTGAGATGTTTTACAAAATTTACGATGATGCGCGGGAAGTTGGCGGGGTGAAATTCGCCGCCGTCGGGACGGCGACGGCACAGCGAATCAAAGAGCACCGCTACCATACGGATCTTGTCGCCGAGAACTTTCACACCGAATCGCTGGCCGAAACTTTCCGCAAGAACACAGATGTGGAAAACGTGAAAATTCTCGTTGTCCGGCCCGAGGAAACCAGCGGTACCCTCGCCAGCGAACTGGCCGGGATGGGAGCCATTGTCGACGAGGCCATCGCCTACTGCACCGTCCCGGAGGAAGCGGACCGCACTCGTGCGAAGGAGAGGCTCGCTTCGGAGGGGGCCAATCTGGTTGTTTTTACCAGCTCATCGAGCGTGCGCAATTTTTTTACTCTCAATTTACCGGTGGCAAAGGGTCTTAAGTTTGCCAGTATCGGTCCTGTCACCACCCGGACTCTGGAGGAATGCGGTGCCCGCCCAGCGATCGAAGCCCGGCAGCACGATGTTCCCGGTCTGGTCGAGGCGATCACCGAATATTTTTCCCGCTGAAATGGCAGTTCCAAAAAAAATGACCGGTCTGATCTCGATCACGGTGCCCGTTTTCAACGAGGCCGAGGCGATCGGACTGCTCTATGACTCGACGCGGCGCGTACTCGAGGATTTGGGCCGCCCGTGGGAAATTGTTTTTATTAACGATGGCAGCACCGACGGTTCGGATGGCAAGATCAACGAAATCGCGGCTGGTGACCCGCACGTGAAGGTGGTTCATTTCCGCCGCAACTTTGGCCAGACAGCCGCCATGATGGCTGGCTTCGATCACGCCAGCGGGGAGGTGATCATACCGATGGACGGCGACAATCAAAACGATCCCCGCGATATTCCCCGCATGCTGGAAAAAATCGACGAGGGCTACGATGTGGTCAGCGGTTGGCGCAAAGACCGGCAGGATAACGCCCTGCAGCGCAACCTCCCGAGCATCATGGCCAATCGCCTCATTTCGGCCGTTTCCGGCGTTCCACTCCACGACTTCGGCTGCTCGCTCAAGGCCTATCGCGCGGAGGTCATCAAGGGCGTACGCCTTTACGGCGAGATGCATCGCTTTCTGCCCGTCTACGCCAACTGGCACGGGGCGAGCATCACGGAGATCCCGGTCAGCCACCACGCCCGCACGACAGGCTCCTCGAAATACGGTCTCGAGCGCGTGGTCAAGGTGCTGTTCGACCTGCTCACCGTCAAGTTCATGGACAAGTACATGCTGAAGCCGATGTATCTCTTCGGCTTCTGGGGCTTGCTGTTCTTTGTCGCCTCATTTGCTTTTACCATCGGGACATTCTATATGCGCACCCGCGGCTACTTCTTCACCGGAACGCCGCTTCCGATGATGGCGGTCTTCTCCTTCATGACCGGCATTATCTGCGCGCTGATGGGCCTGCTGGCCGAAATGGTCACCCGGACCTTCCACGAGTCGCAAAACAAGGCGATCTATGTGGTGCGCTCGACACAAAACTTCGGCCGCGCGGACGGCTGATTGGCTGGCCGTCCATGTGCGGAATCGCAGGCTTTGTCGGAGCGGGTACCCGCGAGGATCTCGTCCGCATGGTGCGGTGTCTGGTCGACCGCGGGCCGGATGACGAAGGTCTGTGTGAAGCGGAAGGAATGTTTCTCGGGCATCGTCGGCTCAGCATTCTCGATCTCGAGGGAGGGACGCAGCCCATGTGGGGTTCTGACCAACGTCATGCCATCGTTTTCAATGGTGAAATCTACAACTTTGCCGAATTGCGGGCAGAACTTGTCGCGGTTGGCCGGATATTCCGCACCGACCATTCCGATACGGAAGTCCTGCTCTGCGCGTATGCCGAATGGGGTGAGGAAATGGTCCACCGGCTTAACGGGATGTGGGCTTTTCTCATCTACGACCGGTTGCAGCGCCGTTTGTTTGCCAGCCGGGATCGCTTCGGGGAAAAACCTTTTTACTACCACCACGCCCCGGCGCGCGGATTTTTCGCTTTTTCGTCCGAACTGACTTCGCTGCTGCAGCATCCGGAAGTGCCCCGCGGCATTTCGGCCGAGGCCGTGAGGAAATATTTCGCCTACGGATATGTCCCGGCGCCGCTGACCGCCAACGAGGGTTCGCGAAAGTTACCCGGCGGTCACTCGCTCACGCTTGATATCACATCAGGAGAGTTCCGGGTGTGGCGATATTGGGAATACCAACCTGAGCCTGATGGGAGCGGCGATCTCAATGTCCGGGTCGAGCAACTGCGCGGGATCCTGCAAGCTGCGGTGCGGAGGCGCATGGTGGCCGATGTGCCGCTCGGGGTGTTTCTCAGTGGAGGTATTGACTCCTCGCTAGTGGCTGCCTTGGCAGCGAAGGAACTTCCGCGGGGGGATCTGCAGACTTTCAGCATCGGCTTCGATGAACCGACCTATGATGAGTTGCCTTTCGCTGCCATCGTGGCGGAGCACATTGGCTCGCGGCACCGGACCGAGACCCTGAGTCTTTCGACGGCACGCGCACTTCTTCCGGAGATTTATGCGCGTCTCGACGAACCCAACGGCGACAGTTCTTTGCTCCCGACTTACCTGCTGAGCAAGTTCACGCGGCAGCACGTCAAGGTGGCGCTGGGCGGGGACGGGGGCGACGAACTGTTCGCCGGATATGATCCGTTCCGGGCGCTGCGTTGGGCGGCGCTTTACCGAAGCATCATCCCGCGCGCTCTGCATCCATCCATTGTCGCGCTGGCCGACCGCCTCCCTGTCTCGCACCGCTACATCAGCGCCGACTTCGCCGCAAAGCGTTTTGTCCGCGGCGCTGCACAACGGCCACCACTGTGGATTCCCGTCTGGATGGCAGGACTCGATCTTTCCGATTGGCGCGAATGCTTCGGCCGCGGGGGCGATCTCGAGGAAGTTT
>JBAXCT010000148.1:0-5818 GCA_037141375.1 Chthoniobacterales bacterium
CCGCCTGCGTGCCGCGCCAGGAGGAATCGCTGAGCACCTTGAGGAAACCGGAACTCGCATAGACCGCGCCGATTTTCAACGGGGCAGCGACGCATGTGCCGGCCAAGGCAAAACCTAGGACGAGAGCGAGGGTGTACTTCTTCATAGCTCAACCAAGCTTCTGCGCGAGAAGATCTCCGACCATCGATGGGTTGGCCTTGCCCTTGGAGAGTTTCATCACTTGGCCCTTGAGGAAGTTGAGGGCTGCTCCCTTGCCGGCTTTGTAGTCGGCAACCGACTGGGGATTGGCGCCGATGACTTCGTCGCAAAGGGCGCCAATTGCCCCGGCATCGCTTTCCTGCTTGAGGCCCTTCTCCTCCACGATGGCCGAGGGATCGCGCCCGCTCCCGAACATGTCGGCAAAGACTTCCTTGGCCTGCTTGCCGTTGATCTGGCCTCCGGACACCAGCGCGACGAGGGCGTCGAGTTGGGACGGCTGGACAGGGCAATCGGCGATGGTTTTTTCCGTTGCCGACAACGCACTTTGCAGGTCGTTGAGGATCCAGTTGGCGATCTGCTTTCCCCGCGGGGAGCCGGCCGCAGCCCGCTCGAAGTAGCCGCCCAACTCGGGGTTGTCGGCCAGCACGGCCGCATCGTATTCGCTCACGCCGAAATCTTTTTCGTAGCGCGCCCGCTTCTGCGCCGGCGTCTCGGGCAGGAGCTCCCTGGCTGCCGCGAGAAGTTGCTCCGTCTTCACCGGCATGAGGTCGGGATCCGGAAAATAGCGGTAATCGTGCGCGGATTCCTTGACGCGCATAAGCTGCGTCTCGCCGAGATCGTCGTCCCAGCGCCGCGTCTCCTGCTGCAGGGATCCTCCGCCACGCACGATCCCGATCTGGCGCTCCATCTCGTAGGCCAGCGCGCGGCGCACGCCGCTGATGGTGTTCAGATTTTTCAGCTCGATCTTGGTGCCGAATTTTTCGGTTCCGACCGGGCGCACGGAAACATTCACGTCGCAGCGCATCTGCCCTTTCTCCATGTCGGCATCGCTGACATCGGCGTAGATGAGATGCTGCTTGAGCGAGGCGAGATAGGCGAAGGCTTCCTCGGGGCCGGCAATTTCGGCCTCGGACACGATTTCCATCAGCGGCGTCCCGGCGCGGTTGAAGTCGATGCCAGACGCGCTCTCGAGATGGAAGCTCTTGGCCACATCCTCCTCGAGGTGGATGCGCGTGAGGCGGACAACTTTGTCCTTTGTCGCGATACTTTTCTGCGCGTCCTTCGGGTAGGCCAGATCATGCAGCGGGACGCCTCCGCCCAGGCAGAGCGGCATGTCGTATTGCGAGATCTGGTAGTTCTTCGGCATGTCCGGGTAGTAGTAGCTCTTGCGGTCGAACTTGCAGACGTCCGCAATTTTGCAGCCGAGCATGAGGCCGCTGAGGATGGTGAGCTTGAGGGCCTCCTCGTTCATGACGGGCAGCGCTCCCGGCAGGCCGAGGCAGACCGGGCAGGTGTGGGTGTTCGGCGGGGCGCCGTATTCAACCGGACACGCGCAGAACATCTTGCTGCGTGTCTTCAGCTGTACGTGGACCTCGAGACCGATGGTGGCTATGTAGTCTTGGCTCATGGAGCAGGCGAAGTTGCAGGCTCTTGCAGCGCGTAGTCGAGCGCTTTTTCCCAATCGAACCCGGTGAAAGATTTTTGGACCTCCGGATCGCCCGCCGCCTCGGTGAGCTTCGCGTTGCCCAGCAGTTCGAGGTAATTACCGTGCGCGGCGACGGAAGAGATCTTCGGATCGGCGAAAAGCGCGGCCAACTTAGGCTGCGCCAGCAGTTCCTGCACCCCGGGATAAGCGAAGAGCCGCGCCGCAGCGCCGGGTGAACCGGTCACGCGCACCAACTTGGTCAGGACGCCGTAAAAGCTCGTCGGAAGGATGTCCACTTGCTCGATCAGTCGCCCGGCCACGCCCTGCTCAAGCGTGCCCTTGACGTCGGCCAAGCCGGGATCGAGGGGGGCGAGCGCCGTGCCACCGAAGTCAGAGGCCAACGCTTGGCGCCCCTCGGCCACCGCGCCGAGGGTGCGAAAAATCGTCACGCCGCCCCAGAGAATCAGCAGTCCGAAAACCAGCCCGAAGAAGGCGCCTCCCAACCCATAAACAATCCGCACCAAGCCCGAGTTTTGCTGGGATGTTTTTTTGAAAAGGAGGGACGAGAGGATGACTGCCGCCGCATAAAAAGCCAGCGCAGCCGCCAGACCGAAGATCGCGCGCCCCCCCGGTGGCGGAAGTGGAATGATGCGGTCGGAGATCGGACCGGTCATCCAAGCGAAAAACCACCCGACACCGCCCGAGGCGAGAAGGGCAAAAATGCTGACCCCGTGACGAACCACTCCGCGACGCCACCCGCGCCACATTTCAAAAACCAGATAAAGTCCGGCTGCGAGGTAGAGGAAGCTCATCGGGGAGCAGACTGCGCCCTTTGGCGGAGAGCATGGTCGCATAGAACGAGCCAGACCATCGCTTCGACGATCGGCACAGCGCGCGGGACGACGCACGGATCATGGCGTCCGCGCGCGGCCAATTCGGTGTTCTCACCCGCCGCGGTGACCGTCTGCTGGCTTTTGGCGATCGTCGCCGTCGGCTTGAAAGCGACGCGGAAAACAATGTCCTCACCATTGGTGATGCCGCCTTGCACGCCACCGGAGCGATTCGTCTTGGTGCGCGTGCGCCCTTCGCGCATCTCGAAAGCGTCATTGTGCTCCTGTCCGGTGAGCTTTGTTCCCTCGAAGCCTGAACCGATCTCGAACCCTTTCGTCGCGGGCAGGCTGAGCATGGCCTTGGCCAGGTCGGCCTCGAGTTTGTCGAAGACCGGTTCGCCCAAACCGGCTGGGCAGCAGCGCACCACGCACTCCACCAGGCCTCCGACGGAATCGCCGTTGGATCGGGCGTCTTTGATGCGGGTAATCATGCGCTCGGCGGCCTCTGGATCGGGACAGCGGACGGCATTGGCCTCGATGGCGGCGGTGGTGACGGTCGACGCATCCACCTGCGATTCGATCTGGTGCACGCGGCTGACCCAAGCCAGCACTTCGATCCCCGGATAGAGCGCATCGAGAATCTTGCGAGCCACCACGCCGGCCGCCACGCGGCCGATCGTCTCCCGGGCCGAAGATCGCCCCCCGCCCTGCCAGTTGCGGATGCCGTATTTGGCCTCATAAGTGAAATCAGCATGCGAGGGACGGAACGCGTCCTCCATTTCCTTGTAAGCCTCGGGCCGCGCGTCCTCGTTGCGAACCAGAATGGCGATGGGCGTGCCGAGGGTTTTTCCTTGGAAAACACCGGACAAAATTTCGCAGCGGTCTGCCTCCTTGCGGGGCGTGACGATATCGCTCTGGCCCGGGCGGCGCCGATTGAGTTCGTGCTGGATGTCGTCCGCGGACAAATCCAACTGCGGCAAGCAGCCGTCGATCACGACGCCGACACCACCACCGTGGGATTCCCCCCAGGTGGCGATCCGGAAAAGTTGGCCGGTGCTGCTGGACATGAAGCTGAAAGGTTAGCGCAGCGACGCCCTCCATGGCGAATCCCAATCGCCCCTTGAAGACCGGTCGTTCTCCAGGCAACTCAGGGGAGTCGGGGAAACTTGGAGAAGTTCGGCTTGCGCTTCTCAACGAAGGCCTGTCTGCCCTCCTTCGCTTCCTCGCTGAGGTAGTAGAGGAGCGTGGCGTTGCCGGCCAGATCGAGCAGGCCCATCTGCCCATCGCAATCGGCGTTGAGCGCCGCCTTGAGACACCGCAGTGCGATGGGCGAAAGCTCGAGAATTTCGCGGCACCATTGCAGCGTCTCCTCCTCGAGTTGCGCGAGCGGGACAACCTTGTTGACCAATCCCATCTCGTAGGCCTGCGCTGCATCATATTGGCGGCAAAGAAACCAAATTTCCCGCGCCCGCTTTTGCCCGACGACCCGCGCGAGGTAGCTCGCACCCAGGCCGCCGTCGAACGACCCGACGCGCGGACCGGTCTGGCCAAAGCGCGCGTTGTCCGCCGCGATGGTCAGGTCGCAGACCACATGCAAAACATGGCCGCCCCCGATGGCGTAGCCCGCCACCATGGCGATGACCGGCTTGGGCAGGCTGCGGATTTGCTTCTGCACATCGAGGATGTTGAGGCGCGGCACGCCGTCCTCGCCGATATAACCACCGCTCCCGCGCACCTTCTGGTCACCACCGGAGCAGAATGCCTTCTCCCCCTCGCCCGTCAAAACAACCACGCCGATCGAAGCGTCCTCGCGGCAGTGATCGAAAGCATCCTTCATCTCCTCCACCGTCTGCGGTCGGAAAGCATTGCGCACCTCGGGACGATTGATCGTGATCTTGGCGACCCCGTCATCCGTTTTTTCAAACTTCAGATCCGTGTAATCTTTGATCTTGTGCCACGCCGTTTTGGCCATTCCCCAAGCAGAACAGATTGCCGCTCGTTGGCAAAGGCCAGATCAAAGCCGGCCTGCACGCCAGAGGGCGCGGAGGGTGATTTCGGCGGTGAGGCAGAAATCGGCGAAGAGATGTTCTAGGTCGTGGAGGAACTGGACGAAGCCGTCCTGCTGCGGCGTGGCCAGCAGCAGCATGAAGGTGAGGAGC
The DNA here is from genome assembly GCA_037141375.1 of Chthoniobacterales bacterium. Lineage (GTDB taxonomy): Bacteria > Verrucomicrobiota > Verrucomicrobiia > Chthoniobacterales > JACTMZ01 > JACTMZ01. The sequence continues at coordinate 4,614 of JBAXCT010000148.1, forward strand.
AGAAGATTCATCAGGTAGATGACGAGCAAGGAAAAGAATGTGCCTCCGTAGGCCAGGTCGGTCTGACCCTTGCCGATCATCGTGATGGTGAAGGTGGCATGGAACGCCCAGGTAGCGCCGACCATCAAGTAGAGGATGTGACGGTAGGGCGCGACATCGTAAAATAACGACAATCCGGCGTAGACGCCGATGACGATGACACTGTAGATCGGGATGAAATAGGGCGAGAGGGCGATCCAGGTGTTGATCTTGTTGGACACGATGTGGCCACCATCCCTTCCGACCCTGAACCGCGAGACCTGCCCGCCGGCGAGATAGACAGCCAGCGTGTGGGTGAGTTCGTGGCCGAAGACGTAGACGAGAAGCGGGTGCGGCAGGAAAAAATAGAGCGCGAGCCAGAACGCGGCGCCGCCGGAGAACCAGAGAAACTCGGGCGCACGGTAGAACTGGTGGACCGTGGCGTGGGTCAGCGCGCTAAAAAAAGCCGCGGTGAGAATGTAGCAGGGCGGCAGAAGAAAAAGGCCGAAGACAAACTTGACCCAGCGCACCGGAACGCGCGGGGGGTACGACGCGGCGAAGGACGTGTTGAGACGGTTACCCCGCTGCTGGCGGCGACGGGGACGTTTGGCCATCGCGGGCGTCAGGGCGTCAGGCGCGCCCCATATAAGCGCCGTTGCGCGTGTCGATCTTCACAGAGTCGCCCTCTTTGATGAAGAGCGGGACATTGATGATCAGGCCGGTCTCGAGGGTGGCGGGTTTCTGCACATTGCTGGCGGTGTCACCACGCAGGCCTTCGGGCGATTCGATCACTTTCAAAGTCACCGATGCCGGCACTTCCACTTCGACCGCACGGCCCTCGGCGTAGAGCACCTCGACCTTGAGATTTTCCACAAGGTAGTTCTTCGAGCCGGCCAGGAGGGCGTCGTCGAGCTCGACGGTCTCGTAGGTCTCGGGGTCCATGAAGTGGTAACCCTCGTGGTCCTTGTAGCTGAATTCGAGCGGGCGGCGCTGGAGGTCGATGAGCTCGACTTTTTCCGTCGAACTGAAGCGGACATCGCTGGATTTGCCGGTCTTGATGCTGCGGATAATGGCCTGCACGAAGGCGCGGAGGTTGCCGGGGGTGCGGTGATTGACCTCGAGCACAACATACGTGTCGTTGTTGTATTTGATGGCCATTCCTTTGCGGAGATCGTTGGCTGCTGGCA
>JBAXCT010000149.1:0-5763 GCA_037141375.1 Chthoniobacterales bacterium
CTATGGGACTGGGAACCGGAGAGCGACGCACTTGCTTGGGACAAGCAGACATTCGCCATGTATGGCTATCCCGACGAAGTGAGTCCCCAAGCCGCGTGGGCAAAAAGCGTATCCCCCGAGGAGGGCGAACGGCTGACTTACGAATTAAGACGTTTCATCGCCAAGGGGGGAACCTCCGGCCAGCAGTCGCTCATGGCTGCCTGGCCGGACGGGACGACACACCACATCCTCTCCACCTATGTCGTCGTGCGCAACAGCGAGGGCAAGTGCTTGCGGATTTTCGGCGTCAACCGCGACATCACGCAAGAACTTGAAACGGAGCGTGACTTGCGCAACTCCAAAGAGCGACTGCTCGCGACCCTTGAAGGAGGCGACTTCGGAATTTTCGAGCATGTCATCGGCGTTGGCGACATCAACTGGAGTCCAAGCAACTACAAGATCAACGGCATTGACCCCTCGATCACCGATCCGCACGAGCTGTTTATCGCATGGAAAGAAGGCACGGGGGATTTCTTCTCTGAGTTGATGTGCTCTTTGAGCGAGTTGCCAGTAACACAGACAACCTACACCTACGAATTTATCGCAAATCCACCGGGGGGGGAAGTCCGCCGCATCCGGACAAACATATTCATCGAGCGCGACAACCACGGGCATCCCGTGCACCTCGTCGGCATCTCAAGGCGCCTCGACTAGAGTTCTCCTCCAGCGTTCCTTGACACCCGCAATGAGGCATCTAGCCTTCCTTCCTTCATGATGCCTTCCGGCGCTGGCCCCTCTCGCCCGCCGCGGCATGCCTGGAAGCGAAACCCGGTTTTTCAATTCCTCGCATCGCTGCGCCTTGCGGTCATTCTGCTCAGCGTCCTCATCATCATGAGCATCGTCGGCACGCTGGCCGAGTCGAAGCTCGATGCTGACACCGCACGCACCTGGATCTACGAGGCACCGTGGTTCGACCTCTGGCTTTTTCTGCTCGCGGCGAACCTTGTCTGCAGCGCCTTCATGCGCTGGCCGTGGAAAAAGCACCACACCGGCTTTCTTCTCACCCACCTCGGGATCATCGCGGTCATGATCGGTTCGGTCATCGGCCAAATCTGGGGCGTCGAAGGGACGATGACGCTGTTCAAAAACTCCGCACCGGACAATGTGCTTGTCCTGCAAAAGCGCCAACTCACCTTGCGGGATCCGGATTCGCGCCGCGCGGTCACCATGCATCTCGGACGCGCCCCGCTGCGTGTGCCCGGACCGGAGCCCACCGACATATGGACCACCCCGGGCGGATGGCAGATTCAAGCTGTAGCCCATTCCTCGCGCGTGCTCGGTTCCTTTGTGCCGACCCCCGCGCCGGACGGTCGCCCCGCGGTGCGCGTGCGCCTGCAAACCCGCGCCATGGGACAATCGGTCGACCAATGGCTGCTGGCCGGGGACCGCGACCATGCGCGACTTGACCTCGGCCTGATCACGGTGGATCTCGTCGGCCCAGGCGCCGAGGCTCCCAAGGCAGGGGCACCCAACCGCGCCATCATTCGCGCCGCCAACGATGGCTCGCTGCAGGTCGAAATCATCGCCGGAGGGAGAAGTGTGGCCGAAGCGCCGATGACACCGGGGACGGCCGTGAGCACGGGATGGAATGACTGGACCATCGAGGCAGCGCAAACCACCGCCTCCGCGCAACCGGGTTTCCAATTCGAGGAACTGCAGACCGATCGGCCTGCGCCCCCAGGGCAACCGCTGCTGGAAGGCGTGCAGATCCGCATGACGCGCGGCGAAGAAACGGTCACGCAATGGGTCGGGGCTGGATGGAGGGTGAGCTTTCCGACCGGAGCTTTTCCTGTCGAGGTCTCGTACGGCTGGGAGATTTACCCGCTTCCTTTCGGCTTGGTTCTCGAGGATTTCGTTGTCGAGCGCAACGAGGGGACCGACGACCCCTCTTCCTTCCGCAGTGATCTGGCCATGGTTTTGCCCGATGGCACGAAAGCCGACACCGGCTCCTGCTCGATGAACACGCCCGCGAATTATCCGCAAGCCTTCTGGCGCTCGGCCACTGGCCTGACCTACAAAATCTCGCAAGCCTCGTGGAACCCCAACGACCTGTCACAAAGTTCCGTGCAGATTCTGCGCGATCCGGGTTGGATCGCCAAGTGGACAGGATCCCTCATCCTCTGTGCCGGATTGGTGACCATGTTTATCTTCCGCCGACCGTCGGAAGGAGCGAAGATGACTGGCGCCAGCCCAGCCCGGCGTAAAAACACATTAACTTCTGCCGCATGAAAATCGCCGCCGTCCTTTTTCTTTCCCTCGCCCTGCCCATGGCTCGCACTTCTGCAGCCGAGGTCGATCTCCATCCTTGGGAGGCACTTGTTGTGCAGGATACGGGGCGGCGCAAGCCCCTTGGCACCTTTGCGCATGAGGCGTTGATCAAAATTGCCGGACGGGATCCGGCCATTCTTGCGGACGGATCGAAGATTGGCGGAACGGATTTTGCGTTCGCCAACTTTTACGCGACACGCGACTTCACCGACGAACCGCTGATCCTTGTTTCTTATCGTCCGCTGGTGGAGCAACTCGGTCTCGATCCCTTACGCAAGCGCTTCACCCGCAAAGAACTTGCCGCCGCAAGCGAACTGACCAAAGCCGCGCAAGCGGCCGCCGCCCTGCGGCAGGCCGGGCAATCGGTCCCGCGTCTCAACATCGAAGCGCAAACCGTGCTCGGTCGGCTGCAGCTGTTTGACGCGCTGGGCAACACCACGGCATTTCTTCTCGTCCCCCCGCCCCCGGGATCTGCGAACGGCACGCAATGGCTCGGCATCGATCAGCTGCCTTCCGCTTATCCACCGGAAACATCCACTCCGATCCTGCAGAATCTGCGCCAAGTAAACTTGGCCGCCAACAACAAGGACAATGCAACGCTCGCGAAGGCCGCGGCGGAACTGCAATCCAGTCTGCGCGAACTCAACCCCGCGGTGTGTTTGTCCGATGCGGCGGTCCGGCGGGAACTCAACTACAACCGGCTGAAACCCTTCGATCGTGCGATGTGGCTTTATGCGGCGGCGGCCATCCTCCTCGCCGCGGCTGCCCCGCAGGGTGCGCGCCGCTGGTTGCTGCGCGGAGGGGTGGCCCTCACCGCAGGCGGCTTCGCTTCCATGCTCTACGGGATCTTGCAGCGCGTGCTCATCGCGGGGCGCGCGCCGGTGACCAACATGTATGAATCCATTGTCTGGGTCTCGATGGGCACGGTTCTTTTCGGTTTGATCTTCTATGCGGTCTACCGCAACCGGCTCATTTTGCTCAGCGCGCTGCCGGTCGCTTTCCTCTGCCTTCTTCTCGTTCGCAGTCTGCCCGTGGCCATGCCCAGCCGCCTGGACCCGCTGGTGCCCGTCCTGCGCGACAACTTCTGGCTCACCGTTCACGTGCTCACCATCACGCTGAGCTATGCGGCGTTTGCCCTCAGCCTCGGCTTCGCCCACGTCATCCTCTGGCACTACATCCGGCATCCGGACCGAGCGCCGCTGCTGCGTCAACTCCACGCGTGGCTTTACCGCATGATGTTCGTCGGCTTGATCTTGCTGGCGGCTGGCACGATTCTCGGCGGCGTCTGGGCCAACTATAGCTGGGGGCGATTCTGGGGATGGGACCCGAAGGAAACATGGGCCTTCATTGCGCTGCTCATGTATGTCGTGGCCATCCACGGGAAAATGGCGGGCTGGTGGGGCGAGTTCGGCATCGCCGTGGCGGCCATCGTGAATTTCTCCGGCGTCATCATGGCATGGTATGGGGTGAACTACATTCTCGGCGCGGGACTCCACAGCTACGGATTCGGCGTCGGCGGCGAAACATATGTGCTCGCCTTCCTGCTGGCCGAAGCAACATACGTCCTGCTCGCCGTCGTGCGACACCGTGGCGCGCTGGACGCAAGCTGACCTCCTCGGAAGGCAATCTAGCCACGCGCAACGAGGCTTTGGCCGAGGTCGAAGAAGAGCATGTGCGGTTAAAAACACGTTCTGGGGAGAGTTGGTGGATGACTGGGTCCCGCACGACACCCGCGACCACTGGATCGCGCCGCGGGCAACCACGCCCGTCGTGGACTTTGCCCGCGAGTATCCCATCCCTGCAAAGGCTACCGGCGGCTGACCTTCATGATGCTCGACCGCGCCTTGGTGAACGTGAGCCCATCCCGCAGTCCAACGGCAAGATCGAACGCTGGCACAAGCCAAGCGGCGGGGACGCCGCTTCTACTTCTCCGAACCTCCGCAGCAAGGACTTCACCGAACAGAGAGCCCGTTCCCTCGCGGAAGTTTCCTGATGAGTCGGTTCGCGGCCTGATTCCTACTGCAAGGTTCCGGCTCAGATGAAGCCGGTCATCCGGCGCCGTAAGGTCAGCACCGATTGGTTGGCCAAATCCTGCTGCAATTCCGTAGACATTTCATTTATAACAACCTGCCGTCGTGAGGTAATGCGACCAGACAATCTGAAGGCTCACCTGCATGATTCCGATTTAGCCTAAAACCGTAGTTGAAAGTTGAGTGGTGAGCGTTGAGGGATTGGCATCATCGGCTTGCCTCACCTTTGGGGTGACTGCGCCCGGATCGACAAGTCGTTGGCGCTCAATCTCTCAACCATAAACTCGCAACGCTCCTGCTAGGTTTAGAGAAATCTTGTTGCTTAGCCAAGCTCCAGATCCACTATGGTCTGAGGTAGGCTTTCACCCCATGGAACCACTACCGATTTCGATCACATTGAACTTATGAAAATAGTCACCATCAGCCCATCGACCCGCAACTCGTTGTTCGCAATCCTCTCGTTCGGGACCCTGCTTACCCAACCGTTGCACGCTGACCAAAAACCCCCGGTCGGAGCTAGCTACTGGGATCATATTGTCGGAGGTCCGAACGGGGGCGTCGGCACTTGGTATGTGCCGCCGCCGCAAATGACCGCTTATGTCGTGGCCAGAGACTCTTCTGTCAACACGCGCATCAGATTCGGCAACTACTACCAATTCACCTGCACCAACGGTATTTTTAATGGCCCCACGACAGTGAGCATGGAGAAGTTGACTCCCGTTGGATGGATTCCGCTCTACTCGCCAAGCAATTCCATCATGTCGGGGACGATCTCTCCGCCACCGGCTGGGGTGATCGACATGACAATCATCACTCCACCGCAAGGCGACATCACCAGCCCTCTGACCACTTATGCCAAGGGGCACATGATCTTTATCGCAGGCGAGTGGCGCATGACCATGCAGACATCACTACCGTCGAACCTAGTAGATCCCGCCAGTCCTCCCTACACTCTGCAGTGGGCCAACATGACCAAGCTGGCCCCTGGGCAGCAACTCCCGTCGCTTGGTCAAGCCAAGGATGATGCCGCGCTCCGCTCGGATCAATACGCTTGGCTGCAGGACACCGAGTGGTCTGTGCAGGACACGGCTCTCTACGATAATGCTGCAGAATCTTTCCGCATCAACACTTACACCGCAGGGTATTTCTTCGGTTCGAGCACCGGACCCGACGCGTTCTGGGTGAGCGGAACCGTGGCGCCAGACGGGAGTCTTTACATTATCTTTTCGGCCACAGCTGATGGACTCCCCGATGGAATCTATCTCGCGCAGATCGGCGCGATCGCCCCAGCCAAAGGCAAGTGCAAGAAATGGTCGATGGCGTTTGCCTCGTACCCACCCGGCCCCAGCGGCCCCGAATACTCCGGTTCGGCCACGCTGATAAATTCCGACCTCACCCCGGAAATTTCCTACGAACAAATCCTCCG
>JBAXCT010000150.1:0-5676 GCA_037141375.1 Chthoniobacterales bacterium
CCCCTTGTCTCTGTCGCCTGAATCCGCGCGCAGCCAGACGAAGCAGCGGTGCGCACCGCGAGCATTGACTTCATCGGACGTCGGCGGCGTTTCGTCAAAATCCTCGCGTCCAACCAGACCCAGATCGTCCGCCGTCCCGCTGAAACCGTAACTGGCCACACATTGCTTTGCATCGAGGTTGCGCCAGATGCGTTCGAACTGCTTGGCGGATTCCCCCGACACCGATTCGACAAAGAGGGAAAAGTTCTCGCCCAACCACTCGGTGATCTCGTCGTTGCCTTCGAGCGGTCCCCCCAGTTTCTCGATATGCCGCAGCGCGGTGGCGCGCGCGGATTCAGGCGACAGAGACAAGGGGAAGGCCACGCCATAGAGGCGCCGGAAGAAAGGCGACGGCACCAGCCAGCCGCAAAACGCCTGGTATTGCCGCGCCGCCGCCGCCAGACCGCGGTCGCAGACCGTGAACATCGCACCGCTCCCTTCCAGCACGTCGGTGCATTCGCAACGCAAATCGTCGAGGACGCGCCGCACTTCGAACACCGCCGCGCGCGTTTGCGGCGCGAATCCGGCAAGGAAAATCTCGTCGTTGCGCAAACCGCTCCAACCGGATTCGCACCAAAGGTCGAAAAGTTTTTTCCCGGGCCGGACCTCGCGCTGGTAAAATTCCAAGTAGCAGCGCTGCATGCACTCCATCTCCTCGCTTTCTCTCTTCGCGTCATGCGGCTGCAGACGTTGCATCACCGCCGACGCGCCCAGCGTTTTGCCGTAGAAATCCAACAGCTTGCCGTCGAACTTGCGGCCGATCTCAAGCAATTGGTCGTAGTTCCCGGCCGTCCAGGGGCAATGCGGACATCCCGGCGGGCAATCGTAGCGAGTCCCGCGGTTGGACCCGCATTCCTGCCCGGTGATTTTACGCCCGACCGCCGGGCAGTCGCGGAGTTTGTCGGCTTTGGCCATGGCGGATCAAGGCAACGAAACCCTTTCGCGCACGCGGCGGATACCCGCGGCCTTACCGCTCTGGGGATCGATATCAACGACCACGCCGCACATGAGCACGTCGCCCCCGGCCACCGGAAGGGCCGTGGGCATGCCGGTAAGGAAACGGCGGAGGATCGATTCCTTGGTCCGGCCAAGGACCGAATCGGCGGCCCCGCACATTCCCGCATCGCAAAGAAAGGCCGTCCCACCGGGGAAAATCTGCTCGTCGGCTGTCTGCACGTGCGTGTGCGTGCCGACCACGACGGAAACTTTGCCATCGAGGTAGCGCCCGAGGGCGATCTTCTCGCTGGTGGTTTCGGCGTGCATGTCGACGAAGATGACCGGCGTGAGGGATCGGAGTTTTTCCACTTCCTCGGCCGCGCGGCGGAACGGGTCTTCCAGCGGCGGGTTCATGAACGTCAACCCGCGCACATTGAGCACCCCGACCGGACCCTTCGGCGTTTCGAGCACCACCGCACCGGATCCCGGCGTTCCCGCTGGATAATTGCACGGGCGCAACAGACGCGGCTCGGTCTCGATGTAGGCGGGCAAATCCTTCTGGTCCCACACATGGTCACCTGTTGTGATGACGGTGGCCCCGGCACGGAGCAGTTCGATGCTCTGCTTGCCGCTGATCCCGCGTCCGCCGGCCGCGTTCTCGCCGTTGACGATGGTGAAATCGATGGCCAGTTGTTCCTGGAGGCCCTTGAGGCGCTGGTTGAGCGCGTGGCGTCCAGGTTCGCCAACCACATCGCCGATAAAAAGTATCCGGATCATTTCGCGAGCTAGGCAGTTTGGACTAGCGATGGCGCAGATGTCACCCTTGGAAACCAGCGCGCTCAACATCCCGCTCCCCCACGATTGATTTTGCCGGCCAAGGCGGAGACATTGTGCACCTCCATCATGATGCTATTCCTCCGCACCGCGCTTCTTCTCGTCTTGGCTGTCTCGGTCGCGCCGGCCCAACGCCTAACACCTCTGGCGACGCAACCCGACTGGTCCTCGCTGGAGAAGTTCCAGAGCACGATTACGAAGGAAGAATTCACCCGCCTCCTTACGCAGGTGTATGCCCCGCGCGGCGCGAGCAACCGCTATTTCACAATTAAGGACGACTGTGTGGAAGTGGTCACGTCGGCGGGCAAACCTCAATTCCGCCTGCAGTTCGCTACCGAGGCGACAGGAGCCAAGCCGGTGCCGCGCTATTGGCACAAAGGAAGCAGCCTGCGCGGACTGCGCATCGCGCTCGACCCCGGGCACCTCGGCGGTCGGTGGGCGCAGATGGAAGAGCGCTGGTATCAGATCGGGAGCAGCAAGCCGGTGACGGAGGGGGACATGACGCTCTACGTCGCGCGCCTGCTGAAGCGCGAGCTCGAGGCACGCGGGGCCAAGGTTTCGCTGACGCGCGACAGCGCAGAACCTGCTTCCTCGCGCCGCCCCGAACAACTCCGCAAGGAGGCGGCCGCGGCGCTCCGCGATCAGAACCGTTCGGTCAATCCGGCCAGCATCACATCCGAGAGCGAAAAACTTTTCTACCGCACGGCCGAAATCCGCGCGCGGGCCAAGAAGGTGAACGGATCGCTCAAGCCGGACCTCGTGCTGGCTCTGCATTTCAACGCGGAGGAATGGGGCAACCCCGCCGCCCCCAAGCTGGTCGGTCTGAACCATCTTCACTTGCTGGTCAGCGGTTGTTACAGCGCGGAGGAGTTGTCCTATGACGACGAGCGCTACGACCTCATGGTGAAGTTGCTCAACCGTTCCTACGGCGAGGAGGTCGCCGTCTCGAGTGCCGTCGCCCGCTCCATGGCCCGTGTCACGCACCTGCCGCCCTACACTTATACCTCGGACAGCGCGATCAATGTCGGCAGCTCGCCCTACATCTGGGCCCGCAACCTTCTGGCCAACCGTCTTTTCGAGTGCCCCGTGGTTTATCTCGAGCCCTATGTGATGAACAACCGCGAGGTGCACGCCCGCGTGCAGGCCGGAGACTACAAGGGACGGCGCGATATCAACGGCGCGCCTCGTGAAAGCATCTACCGCGAATATGCGCGGGGGGTGGCTGAGGGTCTCGCCTCCTACTACGGACGCTGACGTTTTTCTTTCGGCGTGTCCTCGGATCCCCGGTGGTTTACTTTTTCCAAGTCCCATGAAAATCCTCGCGGTCGCAAACCAAAAAGGCGGTGTCGGCAAAACCACGACCTCGGTCAATCTTGCCGCGGGTCTCGCCGAGCACGGACAGCGTGTCTTGCTCATCGACCTCGACCCGCAGGGCAACGCCACCAGCGCGCTGGGCGCGGAGGCGGAAAATCCGCCCACGCTTTACGGTCCGCTGACCGGAACGGCCGACATCAACTCGTGTCTTACGCCGACGCGATTGCCGAAACTTTCGCTCATCGCCGCAAACATCGACCTGGCCGGCTTGGAAATCGAGGTGGCCCGCATGGACGACCACCTTTTGCAACTTCGCAACGCGCTGCAGCCACTGCGCGAAGGGGCAGCCTTCGACTTCGCCATCCTCGACTGCCCGCCGTCGCTCGGCATCCTCATGACCAACGCCCTCGTCGCGGCCGACCAACTTCTCGTGCCCGTGCAATGCGAATATTACGCGCTTGAAGGGCTCGGCAAACTGATGTTTGTCATGGACCAAATCCGTAGCTCCGGCGCGAATCCTGCGCTCACGCTCTCCGGACTGCTCATGACCATGTTCGACCGCCGCACCAACCTCGCCGAGGCGGTGGTGAAGGATGTGCGCTCACATTTCGAGGAGGTCCTCTATGACACAGTCATTCCGCGCAGCGTGCGCTTGAGCGAGGCACCCAGCTTCGGCCGCACCATCTTCGAACACGATCCGCACGGCGTCGGCGCAAAAGCCTACGCCGCCCTGACCAAAGAATTTCTCCAGCGAGACAAAGCCAACCTCGCCTTCGTCAACGCACCATCATGAGCCAATCCGATATCCTCGATCTTTTCCGTCAAACAGGAGCCCTGCTGCATGGACACTTCGTCCTCCGCTCGGGACTGCACAGCCGGGAATTTTTCCAGTGCGCCCTGCTGCTGCGCGAAACGAAGGTCGCCGAGCGTGTGTGCGAACTCCTTGCGGACCAGCTCCGCGCCACCGGCTTCGACTCGGTCATCTCCCCCGCCCTCGGCGGCATCCTCGTCGGCCAAGAGGTCGCCCGCCAGCTCGGCAAACCTCATATCTTCACCGAGAAAAACGACACGGGCGCACTGGTCCTGCGGCGCGGTTTCACGATCAAGCCCGGCGAACGCTTTGCCGTGATCGAGGATGTCGTCACGCGCGGTGGACGCCTCATGGAGACAGTCGACATCGTCCGCCAGCATGGCGGAGTGGTCGTCGCGGCGGCGTCGCTGGTCAACCGCTCGGGCGGAGAACTCCCAGTGATGGACTTTCCATTCCACGGGCTGGTCGAGCTGAATCCGGAAACCTTCGCGCCTGACGCGCTGCCCGCCGACCTCGCCGGCACACCGGCGATCAAGCCCGGAAGCAAATAAATCCTCAGGCCGGCAGCAGATAGCCCAGCTTGCGGAAGTGTTCGTCGTCGGCCAAAGCCCCCGAGCAACCTCGCGCCGTCATCGCTTCGAATGGCGCGCAATCGGTGAGGCTCAGCCTTCTCCTCCGCGCCTGCGCATGGAATGGGATCGGTTCCGTCGAGAAAAGCGTGGAAGCCGCTCGATGCCGAAGCCCGCGCCACGAGGAAGGGTGGTGGCCGGTTCGTCAATGCCGAGCGTCCGCTATGAAAGGGAGGTTTTTGCGGGACGCCGTTACCCCCTGACACTCACACGGATAATGCTGTCGCCGCCTCGTGCTGGTAAAAAGGGACGCCCACCCTCGCGATATGCTCGGCCACTTCGGAGTCGGTTCGGGTGTCGTGACGGAGCAAGCTGAAGGTGTAGGGCAAAAGCAGATCATCCAGTTCGTCCTCGATCCGGCCGAGCACACGCCAATCAAGGCCTTCGCCGTAAAGCGCAAGGTCGATGTCGGAGCCTGACCTGGCCGTTCCCTTGGCCCGTGAACCGAAAAGGACGGCTCTTGCCACTTTGGGAAAATGGGCCAGCACTCCTTGGATCCGCTCCACGGTCTGCGGCGCCAAGCCGTGCCCGTTCATGATCCCGCCTCCTGCAGCCGGGAAAAGCGCGTGGAGAACTGCGAAAATTGCGCGCAATAACGCGTGAGGATGGCCTCGGTAATCTCGTTCGCCGTCTCTTCATTGTAGGTGTGGCTGGTCTGGTTGCGGCTCTTGATCATATCCATCCAGACTTCACCATCGGCAATGAGGCCGTTCTTGAAAGATTCGCGCGTGGCTCCCTTGGACCCGATCACCCCTTGGATACCTTGGCTTTCGAGGTAATCTTTGAGCACGTTCCAAGCCAGCTCGTGGGTGAACTCGAACGCTTGGATCAGCCCCTGCTTTTCCAGTGGAGAAAGTTCCCGATCGCTGGCCAGCTGCGCGCCGTCCGAAAGACGGACGAATGCCTTGTGAAAACTCTGCAAACGCTGGTGCCAGCGGACATCGGGGTCGTTGGGCATGGAGATCATCGTAGCTGGAGACGCGACTGATGGCAGCCTCAAAATCCGGCAGCCAGTGGGTCAGATCTTGACTTTTGACACTCCCAGGAAGTGCATGCCGGCGCTCAACCCGCGCTCAACCCGCGCTCAACCCGCGCTCAACCCGCGCTCAACCC
>JBAXCT010000151.1:0-5661 GCA_037141375.1 Chthoniobacterales bacterium
GGCTGCCCGGAGATCGCGGTGGCCTGGATCATGGCTGTCACGGTGGCGAAGTAGCGTCCGTATTCCAGCGCAACGTTCGGACCAGCATAAATCACCGACTGCGTGGGCACAGACCAGTCAGCCAGATAGCAGCGCTGCATAAACTCACCTCCCGCTTTGAAGTGGGGAGAAAACTTGTAGCTGGCGCCTGCAGTCTGCTCCAGCTTGCCGTAGCGCTCGTCCAGCGCACCAAGGTTCTCACCTTCCCACTCGGCTTCGAGAGTCGCGTTATACGCGAGAACAACCGCCCCGATGTTCTTTTGCACGATGGCCTTGGTTTCGAGTTTGAACTGCTGGTCGCCGAGCTTCACCTCACCGTAGAGGGCCGAGCCGAGAAACGAGGTTTTCGGGTCCGTGAGCTGGTAGATCCCCTCCAGACCGGTGCACTGGTAATTTGACACCCTGTCGGTCACGCTCCAATCGGCGACATAAAGCGCGAGTTGGAAGCGGTCCGTCACCCCGAATTCCAGCTCATGGCGGAAGTCGAAGCCGTTTTTGTCAGCCGGGCCTGACTTCCAAGTGACCCAATTCTCTACCTCGACTTCGCCCTTGTGGGCGGTGCTTGCCTCGTAAACGTAGGTGAACCTACGGCTGGCTTCCGATATTTCACAGAATGCTGTGAATAAGGTGGTTACACTGAATGTAAGGACGTTGAAACGTGAAAACATAGTTGTGTTGTGATTGAGACTCAATCGCACTATATTCCTTAACGCGTGTAAAGTGTTTTTTTGCATCGGGTTGCGTTTTATTGCCGGCGAGGTCGCCTGGGCATCTGAGCATAAACCCCGACACCTGCGGGCATGATCCGCCATCTCCTCGGGCCGTAGCGCCACGCTTGTTTCGGTAACCATCCGGCGTGATGCTTGGCTGATGATTCCCGTCGAAAAACTTAAATGTACGATCTGGGCGGCCGATACGTCGCGGGCCACGCAATTTTACCACGAAGTCTTCGGCGCCTCGGTGGTGCGCCAGAATCCTCATATTACCGAGCTGGAGATCGCCGGCGGGCTCATCGCCATCCACGGCGGTGGCGAAGGCCAACGCACCTGGACCGGCCTGACCTTTCAGATTGCCGATGTGGTGGCGGGCGCCCAGGCCGTGCGGGCCGCGGGCGGACAATGCCCGAAGGAACCCGAGAACGAGGATGGTGAACCACCCCACCTCGCGATGTGCATCGATCCCGAAGGCAACGATTTCATGCTCAGCCGCCGCCGTTCGTGAGCAACTCGCCACGGCGCAGCAAGTACGCCGGGGACGGTTGACGAAGGGTACGAAGGAGCATGTGCGCTAAAGGCGCAGCAAGCTTTCTCCTGCCGCACGACCGGAGAGCCATGCACCTTCTATTTTTCCGCCGGCAAAACTTTCTCCAGCCAACACAAGCGGAGCCGGAACATCGAAATGGACTAAAGGTGCGCCGCCCTGAGCATGCGTCAACATCGCGTAGCGCCAGCGTTGGAGGAACACACCACCAGGCTTGGTCAATTCCGTTCCGGAGATAACCGAGGCACGGTCAAGCATTGCCTCTATAATGTCCTGATCCGCCGCGGCATACCGCTCGCGACTAAACGCCGGGGAAGCGTGAATGACCACAACAGTACGATCACCATGCAGGTCGAACCGTTTCGAGGTGTCATGACTGATCCACGAGAGCATTGCATCGTCGGACTGTATACCTTGCCATGCAATCTCACGGCGCGGGAACTGCGCGACGACAGCCAAGCACGGATCCATGGCGATGCCTTGCAACAAATCTGCCGCCGCTGGGGCTGCTTCGGCCAACAACGCGGAGCCCTGCGGAGGAGGACATGTTACGACCAGCCTGTGCGCATGGCGTTTACTGCCATCATCGCAAGAAAGTATCCAAGCACCGCTCTCCCACCCGATGGCCACAACCTTTGTTTCGCGCTCGACGTCGATCGCGTGCTCTGCGGCCAACGCTGATCCGAGCGAGGACATTCCCCCGCGGCACGCGTAGCGTGGATGGTCCTCGCCGTCCGGCGGCGACAGTTGGCCAGAGCGATAGTGGTGAAAACCCCGGCACCATTCGTGGCAGATGTCCTGTGCGACCCACGTATCCACCTGCTTTTTAAAATCCCCGGACCGCGCAGTGAAAAATTGCGCCCCATGGTCCACCGGCAGGCTATCCCAACGCCGCGTGGCCGCGCGTCCACCGAGCCCTCGGCTTTTTTCCAGCACAAGCACCTCGCGTCCGGCCCCGCGCAAAACTCCTGCCGCAGCCAACCCCGCGATGCCGGCGCCGAGAACGATGGTGTCATGAATCATGGGATAAGTCCGCTTGCAATCAGCCTACAAAACGCAGAGGTAAACGGCGACCAAGGAATAATCGCCGTCGGACTCTCGCCATCCAGCAAAGCGCGCGCGCTCGACAATATGAAGTGGTGATGATTTATCTGCCCGATGGAATACCGCCTTTTCGGCAACACTGGTCTTCGTGTCAGCGCGGTGGGTTTCGGTGCCTGGCAGCTTAACAATCCATTGTGGAGCGGACCGGACGAGGCGGCCTCCATCCATCTTGTGCATGCCGCGCTGGCGGCTGGTTGTAATTTTTACGATACGGCGCCGGGTTATGGCGACGGATCCAGCGAAGAATTGCTTGGGAAATCATTGAGAGGACGGAGGCAGGATGCGGTTATTTCCACCAAATATGGTCATGCCGATCCGGAGCGCATGGATTTCTCGGCCGGCGGGCTGCGGGTCTCGTTGGAGGCTAGTTTGCGCCGCCTGCAGACCGATTACGTGGATGTGCTTCTGCTGCACAACCCGCCGGGCGATCTGCTCGATGAAAACAATGCTCCGGATCTTTACAGCGAACTGGAGACCCTCAAGCGCGAGGGCAAACTGCGTTTCTACGGTGCTTCGATCGATAGCAGTAATGAATTGAGGACGCTCGCGCTTTCCACAAACAGCCGTGCCGCTGAAGTGCTGTTCAACGCTTTTTATCAAGATGCAAGCGAGGCATTCGGGGTTGCTGCGGGTCGCGGAGTGGGATTGATCGCCAAAGTCCCTCTTGATTCCGGATGGCTCAGCGGCAAATACGACGAATGCAGCCTTTTCGACGGCATCCGTGAACGGTGGACGCCAGACGTGATATCCCGACGGGGCGCGCTGGTGAAGAAACTCCGCGCGCTGCTGCCGCCGGGCATGCCGCTGCACCGCGCTGCGCTGAGTTTCATTCTTGCCCACAAGGAAATCACCACGGTGATTCCAGGCGCGAAAACGCAGGCGCAGCTCGATTCAAACCTTGCCGCGGCGGGGGAACCTTTGGCCTCGGCCTTGGTTGAGGCCATCCGGAACCTTTGGGAAGAGGAGATCGCGGACCATCCCTTGCCGTGGTGAGAGTGTGCGGACTACCTTTGCCGCCGTCCTGCGCTTGAATTCTGCAAAGCCATCAGCTTCGATCTGATGAGAGTAATGGACTTAAACATTTGATCCGTGGCTCCCTCTCTCCCGTGAAAGTCGTTTACAAAATCACTTATCCAAACGGCAAGGTGTATGTCGGCCAAGATGTGACCAACAGCATGAGCTATTTCGGAAGCCCGGACCATGGTCGGATGGCCGCGGACTTCACTCTGGAGCAGCGACGTGATTTCACCATTCGCCGGGAAGTTCTCTGGGAGTCGGAAACGGCAACCAACGCGGAACTCAATGCGGTCGAGTTGCGGTTCATCCGCGAGTTTCGCTCCAACGATCCAGCCTATGGTTACAACCGGTGGCCGCGATACCAACCGACAGAAACTGCCGGCAAAGCCGCAGCCAAGCCTGCGTTCGCCATTTAAACAGCAAGGGAAGACCGTGGGGCGAACGCAGCCGATCGCCTCTCACTCCAACTTCAACTCACCCGCCTTCATCCCGTGCGCGTCGGCGACCGCAGGGCAGGTGAGCACGCCGCGGTGAATATTGATGCCACCGCGCAGGGCAGGAACTTTCTCGCAGGCGCCGGCGAGGCCAAGATCGGCAATCATTTCAACGTAGCGCGACGTCACGTTGGTCAGCGCCTGCGTGGCCGTGCGGGCGTAAGCGCCGGGCATGTTGGTCACACAGTAGTGGATCACGCCCTCCTCGATGTAGGTCGGATTGGCGTGCGTGGTTGGGCGCGAGGTCTCCGCGCAACCACCCTGGTCGATGGCGATGTCGACAAAAACGCTGCCGGGTTTCATGTGACGAAGCATCTCGCGGGTGATGAGTCGTGGGGCGCGTGCGCCGGGCACGAGCACCGCGCCGATAAGCAGGTCGACCTGCGGCAGCACTTCCTGCAAGTGGGCCTCGCTGGAATAGAGCGTGTGCGCGGTGTGCAGCGTGATGTCGAGGAAGCGCATGCGCTCGAGATCGACCTCGAGGATGGTGACGTCCGCGCCGAGCCCCTGGGCCATGCGCGCGGCGTTGATACCCGAGGTGCCTCCGCCGACGACGACGACCTTGCCGGGGAGAACACCGGGCACGCCTCCGAGCAGCACACCGGTGCCGCCGTTGTGCTTGGCCAGGAGGTTCGCCCCCACCACGACAGACATGCGGCCGGCGATCTCGCTCATCGGTTCGAGCAGCGGCAGGTGACGATTGATCTCGATCGTCTCGTAAGCCAATCCCGTCACACCGCTATTCATCAAGCTTTCGGTGAGTGTTTTGTCGGCAGCGAGGTGGAGGTAGGTGAAAAGCACCTGATCACGGCGGAGCAGCGAAATTTCTTCAGGTTGCGGTTCCTTTACCTTGACCACAAGGTCGGCCGCGAAGGCCGCAGCGTGGGTGTCGACCACTTCGGCTCCAGCCGCTGCGTATTCCTCGTCGGGGTAACCGCAGCCCGTGCCCGCCCCTTTTTCTACGAGCACGCGATGGCCGTGCTTTTGCAGCTGGTAGGCGGTGGATGGAAGCAGCGCGACGCGGTGCTCCTGCTTTTTTACTTCGCGGGGTACTCCGATGGTCATAAGGGATTAGTCGCGGCCCTCCTGCTCGAGTCGCTCGGCCAGCCATTGCTTGATCATGCTCTGGTAGTTCAAATACCGCGACCTCGCCACGCGTTTGATGCGCGCGAGGAGTCGCGGGTCAAAACGCAGGGTCACGGTGGCCGACTCGCGGGCATCGCCCTTCAAAATCGATCCGCTCATCAGCTTGGGATCGAGGCTGTGCCGCAGCCAGAACGCCGCTTCGGCCGCGGGCGAGTCAAAGGCTGGCACCTCGGACCACGAGCGCACGATGCGCAGATTGTTTTCGGCGTCACTCATCGTTCTTCCGGTCGCAGAAATTTTCTTCGTCGCGCGTCATGCGGCGCGCGGCGATGACGCGGAAAGATTTTCCGTCGGTCCAAAAAACGCTGAAGATCCCGCTGCCGTCGGCCGCGCGACCCAAGTTGAAATAGCGGGATTCTGTCTGCTCGGTGTCGGGCAGCAGACGGAGGCTGAAAGGATCCTCAAAAGATTCCTCGATGGCGCGCGGCGTGAGCGCCTTCAGATCGAAGGGAGCCTCAAGCCAGTCGAATTCCATAAGGTGCCGCGCCTATTTTGGCGCCTGGATCAGCTCGATCTCGTAGCCCTCCGGCGCATCGATGAAAGCAAACACCGAACCGCTGGAGGATTCGGTCGGACCATCGCTCAGCGGGTAGCCCTTCGC
>JBAXCT010000152.1:0-5637 GCA_037141375.1 Chthoniobacterales bacterium
ATCATGCGGGGAATGAGAGGAACATCGGAGCGGTAAAGCAGGTGCGCCACGCGCTGGATGGCCACCGCTTCCAGAAAGGGATAGGACAAAATAATTTCATCCGGCGTGCTGGCCGCCGGATCGCCCTCGTAGGCGGCTTCGACATCGGTTTGCAAAAGCGCGCGGATGCCGGGCATTTCCTCGAAAAGATTCCGCACCGCCTCCGAAGCCATCGCCGGGGCATCACCGCTGCCGGACAACGCAGCATGGAACACGCGCCGGAAATCCTCAGACAAGGTCGATACCCGATCTTTGGTCAAGGCGGCTAACTCGAGTTTGGCCAGCGTTCCGCCATCGTGGTAGCCGGGGAAAAGAAGTTCCATCAGGCCCTGACAAAGCGAAGCGACCTCCGGCTTCGATGGAAATCCCGGTCCATCGGTTGAATTCACGCCGTCGTGGTCACGGTAGGAATCCATCATTTTTTGGGCCCAGCGGGCTGTCGAATCTTCCATCCAGCCGATTCTGGACCCTCCCCTCCCCTCTGTCGAGGCGACAACATCCCGCTGCACGGCAGGTAATTATATTGCCGATCCTTGGAAGGTATGCAGAATCCAATTTTCTATGTTAACCATGACTACAGCAACACTACGCCGCGCGTTGGACCTTCAAGTGAAAATAGAATCCATGCAGAGCGAATTGGCCCGATTATTGGGCAAAAGCGTTTCCATTCGCGGCACAGGTTCCGTTCTGGTGCGTGCCGCGGACAGCACCCGTCGCAAGCCGGGGCGTCCGTCCAAAGCCGCCAAGGGAGGCCGTCGCAAGAAGCGCACCTCACCCTTCAAAGGCCAGAAGCGTCCTTCCTCGCCGAGCGGCCCGCTCGCTCCGGCGGTGATCAAGGTGATGAAAAAGGCTGGCGGACCCATGAATGTAGACGCCGTTCTTCAGGGTCTCAAGAATGACAGATATGTCTGGAATGTTTCCGAGCCGAAAAAAAATCTCGCGGCGCGTCTCTACACGCTGCACGGAGTGAAGAAGGTGAAGCCGGGCATGTTCGCCTTGTCGAAAAAATAGGAGTTCGCACCATTTCCATGGAAGGGCGGGAGGAAACTCCCGCCCTTTTTGCCATCAAATCAAAGCTACGGAAAAACGCTCGTGCAAATCCGACCAAGACTCCATTCCAACGGCCACGCGGAGGAGATAGGGATCGATACCACAGGCGTGAGCCCAAGGGAGCTCGTGGTAATGAGCCAGTTGCACGTAGGGGGAAACGAGAGAGTATGTGGTACCGAGGCTGATGCCGTGGCTGATGCGCAAACGCTCGTAAATGCGCGGCGAATTTGTGGTTGGGTCGCGCGGCAGAAACGAAAGAACCGCCCCGTAACCGCCGCCCGGTTTGCGCAGCGCATCATAAGCGGGTGAGGGTTCGAGTCCCGGATAGAAGACCTGCTCGACTGCGGGATGGTCAGCAAGAAAACACGCCAAGGCCGCCGCCGTGGCGTTCGTCTGCGCCACACGCGCCGGGAAATCACGCGAGTTTTTTTCCAGCACGACCAAATCACGCAGGTAAACACCATCCGCATGAACCGCTCCCGGCGTGTTCCCGAAAAGTCCGCGCGGATTTATAGTCAACGCTCCAGCCATAACGTCGCCTTCGCCGGAAATGGCTTTGGTCAAACTGGTCGCCACGAGATCTGCCTGGGCGAGTACGTCGACGTTGAGGGAGGTGCCGATGGTGTCATCCACGATCACCGGCACGCCAGCTGCGGTGGCCATCCTGCGGATGGCGGGGAGATCGGGCACCTGCAAAAGCGGATTGCTCGGGAATTCGCAGAAAATGCCGGCAATCTCTTCGCGTGAGACCAGCGCGGCAAGCTTGGCCAGATCGACGGCGTCACCCCGCGGGAAAAATTCCACCCCGCTGCCGAATTTTTCCAGAATTTTCAGCGTGTCGGTATAGGGAAATCCGAACATCACGGTGCGCCGCTCGGGACGGCGCACGGTGACATGGCGAAACGCGGTGAAAATTGCTGCCATACCGCTGGGGTGCAGGCTGACCATTTCCTCGGGCGCCCCGCTCCACTCCGCCAGGAGTTGTCGGAATTGGTTTTCCAAACCGGCCTGGGTTGCGGTCAGAGGCTGGCCCCCGAGCCAGTCTTCTGCCGCCCGCGACGAAAAAATGCGTCCGGCATGCTGCCAATAGGCACGCGCCTGCGGGAGAGCTGCCGATGGAAAATAGGTGGCCCAGAGCCCGCCGACCGTCGCGGCTTGGCCGCCGGTGAGTTGTGCGCATTCGCGGGCCGCCGCCTCGCCGACGAAGGGAAGCACATCGTATCCCGGTCTGGGGTTTAGCTTGGCCCTTACCTCGGTGATCAGCGGATGAAAGAAGAAACGTGGATAGCCCGTCCGCATGCGATCGATGACGCGCGGTTCTTTTTCCTCGTAGCCGATGACGTCGGCCCACTTCGGCAGGCAGACCGAGACGGCGTGCGGCGACTCGGGGATGGGAGCACCCAAGTCGTCGTCGTCGCAGCGGGGCCTTGCGTGGAGAGGGTGGGGCTTCGATGTTTGCGGCGAGCCGGACACGGACTAATTTATTCCGCGGGCACGCAAGGCCTCGGCCATGCGGTTCAGCGCTTTGTCGAGCTGGTGGCGCGGACAGCCGAAGTTCAACCGCAGGAATCCCGGGGGCGCGCCGAAGGGAATACCGTCGGATAGTCCGACGCCGTGATCCGCGAAAAATTTCACTGCATCCGTCATGCCCAATCCGCGTGCATCGAGCCAAGCCAGATAGGTCGCTTCCACGTGCCATACGCGCAGACCGGGGAGCGAAGCGGCCACGAATTCCTCCACACGGTCGCGGTTCCCGCGGAGCACGCCGAGCAGTTCATCGCGCCAGGGCCAGCCATGCCGCAGCGCCGCCTCGCTTCCGGCATAACCGAAGGCGTTGATCTCGGTGATGAGTCCACGCGCGGCTTGCTGGAAAGTGCGCCGGGTGGCGGTGTCGGGAATAACGAGGAACGCACAGGCAAGGCCCGCCAAGTTGAAAGTTTTGCTCGGCGCAAACATGGCGACGAGAGGAAGCCCTCCCACTCCGGCGAAGTTCAGCCCGCTGGTGTGCGGCACAAGGTCGAGCACGAGATCGCAATGGATCTCGTCAGAAACCATCACCAGCTTGTGCCGCGCGCAAAATTCCGCGAGACGGGCGACGGTCTGAGGCGGAAAGACTCGTCCCACGGGATTGTGAGGGTTGCAGAGAATGAAAAGCGAGGTCTTCGGCGTGACAGCGGCCTCGAGCGCGTCGAAGTTGATATCCCAAACACCGCCATTCTCGGCGAGCTCAACCTTGCGCAGTCCGATGCCGGCGAATTCCGGTGCGCTAAGAAACGGCGGATAGACCGGAGTGCAGGTGAGGATTTCCCCGCCCGGTGGAACAAAGGCGCGGCAGGCGACGTTGAGAGCGGGCACGAGTCCGGGGAACCATACGATATGCTCCGGTTGCGCCTCGATCCCGTGCTGGTTGCGGAGGTAATCGATCGCAGCTGCGACGGTGCTGGCGGGTGCAATAGTGTAACCGAAGACACCGTGGTCCGCACGCGCGCGAAGCGCGGCGATGACCTCGGGCGGGGAAATAAAATCCATATCGGCCACCCACATGGGCAACACATCGCGCCCGGCGTATCGCTCCCATTTGAGCGATCCGGTGGCATGGCGGTCCGGGCAGTTGGCGAAGTCGTATGGCACTTACCGGCAGAGAATCGCAGTCCGGCCGCCGAGGGCAAGACCGTTGCGCGTCATCGGGCGGCGTATTCCGTTAATTTACCGTCATCGAGATCTTTGATGACCGTGCAGAGGTAAACCGGATCGCGGCGGTGGGCGCGGTATTTGGTGATCTCTTTTTTATCGAGAACGCGGAATCCATAGCGCTCGAAAACACGGGCCCCGCGTCGGTCCTCGAAGGTCACGACCTGCCCGAAGACCTGTTTTTCGCCGTGCGCGCGGAGATGGTTGAAATAATTGACGAGCAGTTCGCGTGTGCCCGCGATGCCCTGCGCCTCGGGCAGCATATTGAAGTGGAAATGCGGGATGCTGCGGGGCGCGGCGGGCACCTCGCGCCATGCATTGAGTAGGATCCAGCGCACGAAGGCTTTCGATTCCGCGTTGTAGCGCGGATAGCGGAAGATGCCGGTGACGAAAAGGCGGATGTTGGTGAGAAGGCTGTGGAATTGGTGGAGCAGGGGTCGCCGCGAGCCGAGAAGGTAGCCCTTGACCACACCGTCCTGCTCCAGCACGAACGCCGATTCCGGCTCCCAGTCGGTGTAGAAGCTCGTCAGGTAATCGGCGAAAAGTTGACGGTCTTGAAAGACCGGATCGATCGCCTTGCCAAGATAGCCTGTCTCGCAGCAAAGCTGGCGGACGGCGGCGCGGTCGGACGAGAGGTACGGCCGGATGACGGCATCGGTGGACATAGAGTCGCTTCTAATTACTTCCGCCGCACCCCTTCGTAAACGGCAAAAAGCCGCGCGAAGACCGTGTCCCACGAATAGAATTCCCTTACCCGTTTCGCGGCATCAGCCCCTTCCGCGGCGAGATTACGGGCCCCCATACTGCGGATGGCCTCGGCCAAGGCGGTTGGCGAATTTTCTGCTGCCCAGTGTTTCTGGTCGGTCAGGATGATGCGGTCCATGTAGCTGCCCCGTATACCCACCACCGGGGTGCCGCTCGCCTGGCTCTCCAGCGCGACCAGACCGAAGGTTTCCTGCACACCGGGATGAACGAACAAATCCGCAGCGCGGTAAAGCCGGGCGAGTTGCTGGTTGTCGCCTTGGTAAGGAAGCCAGTGGGCATGCGGGCAACTCTCGCGCAACTCGGCGAAATGTTTCCGTTCGGGTCCATCGCCCGTAACGAGCAACGCGAAGCGGTTTCGGTCCGTGCCCTGGGCGAGCAGGCGGAAGGCCTCGAACATGGTGCGCACGTTTTTTTCCAGAGAGAGCCGGCCGATGTAGAGGAGCAACAGCTGGCCGGAGTCAATGCCAAGCGCGCGGCACACCTCATCGCGTTCGGATGCCGACGGTGACGGTCGGAAAATTTCCGTATCGACGCCGAGTTCTCCGAGCTGTGTGTTGCGCACGCCCCATTGCTCGAGCAGCGAGCGCAGGGCGGGCGACGGGACGATGGTGGAGGCGAAGCGGTTGTAGAGCTCGCGCACGTAGCGTCGCGCGACGTCGCGCGCGATCTCGACCGCGATCGGACCGAAAAACTTGTCCACCGAACGAAGGTAGGCTTCGGGGAAATGCGAGTGGTAAAAGCCGATCACCGGAATGCCTAGCGCGGCGCCCGAAGCCAGAGCCTTCCACGCGATCTGGTAGGGATCGCCCGATTCGATGACATCGGGGCGCTCCATCTCGAGGATGTCCTCGATCGCGGCCAGGTTGAGCAGGGCGCGGTAGCGCGCCGTGCGTGAGACCAGAGGAGAGGCAATCGTGTAAACGCGGGAGAGTCCTTCTTCGCGGCAAGCGGTTTTTTCCCCGGGAATGATGAGGATGTGCCTGTCTCCCGGTCGCGCCCGGTGCATCCACGAGATTTTCTCGGAGATGTAACGTTTTACCCCGCCGCTGACCGGCGAGTAAAACTGGGTGAGGTCGCAGACTTTCATGGTGC
>JBAXCT010000153.1:0-5608 GCA_037141375.1 Chthoniobacterales bacterium
GCCGTGCTGCGCGCGCTCTGGCATTGGCGTGACGCCGAGGCCAGCGCCTGGGACCGCCCGACCTTCCATGTCATTTCCAATGATCGTCTGATCGAGGCGGCGTGTGCTGCCGCCGCCGGCCGCAACCTCGAGATGCACCGCATGCCGAGCCCGCGCTACAACCGGATGAAAGAAGCCCTGCAGGGCGCCTTGAGCCTGAGCGAGAGCGAGTGGCCGGTATTCGAGCGGGAGCGCAAATCTCGACCGACCAATGCCGCCTGCCGACGATTCGAGCAGTTGCGCGAGAAGCGCGACAAGGTAGCCCAGGGGCTCGGCATGGATCCCTCCCTCATCGCCTCGCGCATGACCCTCATGTCGGTCGCCCAAGAAAATGGCGCGCTGTTGCTCCCCTGGCAGAGGGAGTTGTTGCAAATCGATGAGCCCGTCAGCCATTGACACGATCCGTCGGGCGTTGGTGGAAGATCTGGGGACCGGGGACATCACATCCGAGTGCTTTATCCCCACAGACCACAGTTCGCAGGCCGTCATTCTCGCCAGGGAGACCTGCGTTATCGCGGGAGTGAAAGTTGCCGCCGAGGTCTTTCGCCTCGCTGATCCGTCGGTCCAAGTAGCCAAGGAAGTTTGCGACGGGGAATCCGTCCCGGCCGGTCGCACAATCCTGTCGTTCCGCGGCCCCACCCGCGCCTTGCTGGCCGCGGAGAGGACCGCGCTGAATTTTCTGCAACACCTCTCGGGTATCGCGACACTCACCCGGCGATTCGCCGACGCGGTGGCGGGAACGAAAGCGGCCATTCTCGATACGCGCAAGACGACGCCGGGCCTGCGTGAATTCGAGCGCCTCGCCGTTGCGGCGGGAGGCGGAACAAATCACCGCTTCGGCCTCTTTGATCAGGTGCTGGCCAAGGACAACCATCTGGTCGTGGCGCGCGATGCTGCGGCACTGCAAGCCGCGGTCGATCTGGCGAAACAAAAGCAACCGGGTATCGCGATCGAAATCGAATGCGACAACATCGGGCAGGTACGCACCTTGCTAACTTTGCGCGGCATCGACATCATTCTTCTCGACAACATGGACAACGAACAACTGCGCGAGGCCGTCCGCTTGCGGGGCAGCAGCCCTGTCCTTCTCGAGGCGAGCGGCGGGGTGAATTTGCAGACGGTGCGCGCCATCGCGGAGACGGGCATGGACCGCATTTCTGTCGGCGCTCTGACTCACTCCGCACGCGCCGTCGACCTGTCGATGGAAATCAGCCCTTCTTCCGCTCCCTGACGAGGGCCGCTTTGATGCTGCGGGCTAGGCGTTCCCCCACGCCCGGAACCCGCGCGATGTCCTCCTCCGCAGCCTGACGCAACCGTTCGACCGATCCGAAAACACGAAGGAGCGCCTGCTTCCGCGCCTTGTTGATGCCGTCGATATCGTCGAGCATGCTCTCCGAGATGCGGCGCTTCATCAGCAGTTGGTGGTAGCCGTTGGCCACGCGGTGTGCTTCGTCGCGGATGCGCTGGAGCAGTTGCAGCGCACCGCTGTCGTGCGGCAGACGGAGCGGTTGCGGATCATTGGGAAAATAAATTTCCTCCCGTTCCTTGGCCAGACCGATGATGTGCTGGCGACGCAGACCGAGACAACGCAGTTCGCCGCAGGCGCTGGAAAGCTGGCCGCGGCCGCCGTCGACCACGATGAGATCCGGGATCTGTGCGGCCGCCGGAAGATCGAGCCGGGCGACCGCCTCGCCCGGTTCCTCCTGCGAAAATTCGGCGGCCTCGGGATGCGCCTCGCGCGCGGCCGCGAGCAAGCGCGCATAGCGCCGGCGCACCACTTCGGCCATGCTGGCAAAATCATCCTGGCCCTTCACCGAGTTGATGCGGAAGCGGCGGTAGCTTGAACGATCGGGGATCCCGTCCTTGAAGCGCACCATCGAAGCAACCACGTGCGTATCGGTGATGTTCGAGATGTCGAAGCATTCCATCAGCGCCGGAGGGCGCGGCAAGCCGAGCACCTCGCCGAGGGCCGCAAGGTCGCCCTGCGGATCCCGCGCCGAAGGCAAGGCATCGCCGCGCAGAAACCGGCGTGACCGCGCCGAAGTGCGGCGGAGCGCGGCGATGAAATCGCGCAAGGCTGCGGCTTTCTCGAAATCCTGCCGCGCGGCGGCAGCCTGCATCTCCTGTTCCAACTCCGCGGGGATCTCTTTGCTCCTCCCCTCGAGAAAAGCGCAGGCCTGCAGGACGCGGTCGCGGTATTCCTCTTCCCCGATTTTCCCCACGCAGGGCGCGGAGCAATTTTTGATGATGTCATCGTGGCAATGGCGGTAATCCTTTTCCCCGGGCAAGCGAGGGCGGCAGGAACGCAGGCCGAACTTGCGCTTGAGCACCTCGATCGTTGCGCGCAAGGCGCCGGAATGTGCATAGGGGCCATAGTAGCGCGCCCCGTCGTTTTTTTTGACCCGCACCAGCTGGAAGCGAGGGAAGGGATCCTCGAGGTTGACTTTGAGTTGGAGGAAATTTTTGTCGTCGCGGAAAGAGATGTTGTATTTCGGACGGTATTCCTTGATCAGCCGCCCCTCCAGAAGAACAGCCTCCGCGTCGGAGCGGACCACATGAATGGTGAAATCCCATACCGAGTCGAGAAGGGCGCGTGTTTTCAGGTCGGCCAAACGGGAGCGGGCCGGTGTGAAATACTGGGCCAACCGCTTGCGGAGGTCGCGCGCTTTACCCACATAGATGACGCTGTTGAAGCGGTCGCGCATCAGGTAGACGCCGGGCTTGTGCGGCACCTCATGGAGGCGCG
The DNA here is from genome assembly GCA_037141375.1 of Chthoniobacterales bacterium. Taxonomy (GTDB): domain Bacteria; phylum Verrucomicrobiota; class Verrucomicrobiia; order Chthoniobacterales; family JACTMZ01; genus JACTMZ01. Next base: position 2,786 of record JBAXCT010000153.1, read on the forward strand.
CACGCATATCGGGCTGGGCGGCGGCGGAAGACATGGCCACGAATATAGCTGCACCGGGGCAGGCCGCCACCATCCTTGCATCGGCACGAGGGATGGATAACCTTGCCCCGGTGAAACGTCTGGCTGCAGTCCTTCTTGTGATCGGTGCCTCCTGCGCGGCGGCCCAACCCGCCGGGGCTCCACCCGCCAAGGCCGAGGCCAGCCTCTGGGAGGTCATCGTGTCCGGTGGACCGGTCATGATCCCTCTCGGCATCCTCTCGGTCATCGCCGTGATGCTGGTGCTCATCTATCTTTTCACCCTGCGGCGTGGCGCGGTGGTCACGAGGAAATACATGTCCACGGCCGACGCCCTCCTGCGCAAGCGCGACTACCTGGGGCTTCTCGCCATTTCCAACCGCCATCGGGAGGCGGTGGCGCGCATCATGCAGCGCACGCTGGACTTCATCACGCAGCACCCGGAAGCCACCATCGCGGAGGCGCGCGAAATCGCCGAGACCGAAGGCACGCGCCAGGCGGCCACCCTCATCCAGCGCATCGCTTACCTTGCCGATATCGGCACCATTGCGCCAATGCTCGGGCTTTTCGGCACGGTGCTCGGTATGATCAAATCCTTCAGCGTGGTGGCCAGCGATGTCGTCTCCTCGCGGCCAATCATGCTGGCCGAGGGTGTTTCGGAGGCGCTTGTCACCACGGCGGCGGGCCTGCTCATCGGCATTCCCGCCATGGCCGCCTACGCGTTTTTTCGCGGACGGGTCCAATCGCTCATTGCCGAACTGGAGGCCGCCTCGACCCAACTGATGGCACTCCTCTCGGTCGGATTCTCGCGCAAGCCATGATCGTCCGGGTAGCCTTCTGCCTGCTTTTTTGCCTGCTGGTGATCGGCTGTGCCACAGACGGACAGCCGTTGATCCAACCGGTCGACGCGGAGCATCCCGCGGCTGTTGTTTATCTTCCCCCTCCGGCGCAGGTGGCCAGCAGTCCTCAATCGTTTTGACTCCCAAGCCGCGCGAAACCATGTATAAAGAATCCATGTTCAGAGCCCTCCCCCTACTCGCCGCCTGCGCCTGCTTGGCGGCCTGTGCTACCCCGGAAAACCGCCGCGAGCTGACCGGTCCCTATTATCCCTACAAGCCGATGCCTTATGTGCAGTCCGAAAAAAATGTTCCCTACAAAGCTTCCAGCGAAACAACCGTCTGGTATGGACCGGACACCAGAAAACAGATCACCGGTCGCTGGGGCTTGGCTGGTCACCGGCCCGATCTCAACTACCCGAACACGCCGCAAGGCATCAAACAGCGGGTGATCAGCCGGAACAATTGGAAGGGCCTTCGTGCCCAGCAGATCGCCGACCGCAGCTTCGCGGCGAACTAAGCGGTCGTCCGCAAAAATTCGGCCAGCGACATCATCGCTCGGCCTCGGTGGCTGAGCGCGTGTTTTTGCTGCGCTGTCATCTCGGCAAAGGTCGCGGTTCCGCCCAAGGGCACGAAGAGAGGATCATAGCCGAACCCTCCGCCGCCTTGCTCGGCCTCGGTGATGAACCCCTCGATAACCCCATCGAAAACGCGTACCACCCGCCCATCGCGGGCCAGAGCCAGCACGCAGCGGAAGCGGGCCGCGCGATCCGCCACACCCTGCATCCGCTGCAGCAGCAGGGCGCGATTTTCCTCCATGTCGGCACTGTCACCGGCAAAACGTGCCGAACGCACGCCGGGCTCGCCGCCGAGCACATCCACATCGAGCCCCGAATCATCCGCCACTACCCAGCCACCGTAGTGCGGCGAGGCGGCCAGTGCCTTGATCCGCGCGTTGTCCTCGAACGTGGCGCCCGTCTCTTCGACCTCCGGCAAACCAGGCAGCGACGCGAGGTCTTCCACCATCCAACCGGCACCCAGAATCTCCCGCACCTCGCGCGTTTTGTGGGCATTGCGCGTGGCGAGAAGCAGTCGTTGCTTTGACACATCCGTCATTCCCGGCAAAATGCCCGGTTCCAAGCCCTCAGGGCAAGCCGCATGTCCAGCCAACGCAAACAGTATCCCTTCCCGGAGTTCGAGCCCAAGTGGCAGGAACGCTGGGCCGAAACCTCAGCCTTCCGCACGCCGAACCCGGGTGAACCCGAATTCGATGCGGCGCGTCCGAAATACTATGTGCTCGACATGTTCCCCTACCCCAGCGGCGAGGGCCTCCACGTCGGGCATCCCGAGGGCTACACCGCGACAGACATCCTCGCCCGCCATCACCGCATGCGCGGGTTCAATGTGCTGCATCCGATGGGCTGGGATGCGTTCGGGCTTCCGGCCGAGCAATATGCGGTCAGGACCGGACAGCACCCGGCGGTGACCACGGCGAAGAATATCGAGCGCTTCAAACAACAGCTGCAGCGCATCGGGTTCAGCTACGACTGGTCGCGCGAGGTCAACACCACCGATCCGGGTTACGTGCGATGGACGCAGTGGATTTTTTTGCAGATTTACAACGCCTGGTTCAATCCCGCGACCAATCGCGCAGAGCCGATCTCGACCTACCGCGGCGATGATCCCGACAGCGTGCGTCTCGCGTATGTCGCGGAGATGCCGGTCAACTGGTGCCCGGAACTTGGCACCGTGCTGGCGAACGAAGAGGTCGTCGATGGGAAAAGCGAGGTCGGCGGATTTCCGGTCGAGCGGCGACCCATGCGCCAATGGATACTGCGGATCACCGCCTTCGCCGATCGATTGCTCGATGGGTTGCCCACCCTCGACTGGCCCGAGTCGATCAAACTCCTGCAGAAAAACTGGATCGGCCGGTCGGAGGGTGCGTTCGTCGACTTCATGCTCGCGGGGAGCG
>JBAXCT010000154.1:0-5605 GCA_037141375.1 Chthoniobacterales bacterium
CGACCCGACCAGCCTCAACCGGCAGGGAGCGGACGAGGGCACGCAATACCGATCCATCATCCTGACCTCCAACGAGGAGCAGGCACGCTTGGCGCGCGAATCCAAGGAGCGGGCGCAGGCGAAATACAAATCGCCCATCGTCACCGAGATCGCACCGCTGGAAACTTTTTACCCGGCGGAAGACCACCACCAGAATTTCTACCGCGACAACCCGATGCACCCCTACAACAGGGCGGTCATCCGGCCCAAGCTGGAAAAGCTGGATAAAAAGGCGGCGGAATAGACGGTTCGCGGCGAAGGCGATACCGCTTCGCCCGGCCAGCCTGTGTCGCGAAGGAACGTCCCTCGCTCAGGTGAGCTTTTTCGCGATTCTTTCCTCGAGCTTGATGATGTCCTCGGTGAACTTACGGATCCCCTCGGCCAATTTCTCCGTGCCCATGGCATCCTCGTTGAGCATCCATCGGAAGGTTTTTTCGTCGAGCGGGGTTTTGGTCAGGTCTGACTTTTCGGATTCCTCAACCGAAAGCCGGCGCTCGACCGGGCTGTCCGAGCCGCGCAGTTCGGCGAGAAGTTCGGGACTGATGGTCAGCAGGTCGCAGCCGGCGAGCGCGAGGATTTGCGAGATGTTGCGGAAGCTCGCCCCCATCACCTGGGTCTGGTGCCCAAATTTTTTGAAGTAGTTGTAGATGGTGACGACGGACTTCACACCGGGGTCGTCGGCACCCCGGTATTCCTGCCCGGTCTTGGCTTTGTACCAATCGTAAATGCGGCCGACAAACGGCGAGATGAGCCGCACGTTGGCCTCCGCGCAGGCGATAGCCTGGGGCAGCGAGAAGAGCAGCGTGAGGTTGCAGTTGATACCCTCCTTCTTCAGCACCTCAGCCGCTCGGATCCCTTCCCAAGTGGAGGCAATCTTGATGAGCACGCGCTCGCGCGGGACGTTGCGCTGCGCGTAGAGAGCGATCAATTTGCGCGCCTTCTCGATCGTGGCGGGAGTGTTGAAAGACAGCCTCGCATCCACCTCGGTCGAGACGCGACCGGGAACGATTTGCAGAATCTTTTCCCCGAAAATGGTCAGGAGGTCATCAACGATTTCGCGGATGAGTTCGGGGCGGGAGCGGCTTGCGCCTTTTTTTTCAACGACCGCCTGGTCGAGCAATGGCGCGTATTCCGGTTGGGTGACGGCCTTGTAGATCAGCGAGGGATTGGTCGTCGCATCCTGCGGTGAAAATTGACGGATGCTTTCGAAGTCGCCGGTATCGGCCACCACCGTGGTGAGTTTTTTGAGTTGGTCGAGTTGGTTCATGGAATCGGGAAAGTATATACCCGCGCGGACATCTCTTAACAAACATGGGCCAAGGCGGCGGCGACAAACCCTTTGAACAGTGGGTGCGGCGTGCGCGGGCGGGAGCGGAACTCGGGATGGAACTGGCAGGCGACAAACCACGGGTGCTGGCGGACCTCGACCACCTCGGCCAGCTTGCCGTCGGGGGAGGTGCCGGAGATGACGAGGCCATGCCGCTCCATCTCGTCCTTGTATTTCATGTTGAACTCGTAGCGGTGGCGGTGACGTTCGTTGATTTCCGCCGCACCGTAAAGCTGGTGCGCCACGGTGTTTTTGCGGAGTGCGCAGGGATAGGAGCCGAGGCGCATGGTGGCGCCCTTGTCGGTGACATCTCTCTGACCCTCCATGAGATAAATGACCGGGTCCTGCGTCGCCGGCTCAAACTCGGTGCTGTCGGCCTTGGCATGGCCGCAGACATTGCGTGCGAATTCAACCACCGCGACCTGCATGCCGAGGCAGATGCCTAGATAGGGTGTTCCATTTTCGCGGGCGTAGCGGACGGCGGCAATCTTACCCTCGATGCCGCGGTCACCGAAACCGCCGGGCACAAGGATTCCAGCCACGCCGCGCAGGTGCTTATCCGGTCCACCTGGCGCCTCGAGTTCCTCCGCGTCGACCAGCACAAGATCGATCCCGCAATCATGCGACGCACCGGCGTGGGTCAGGGACTCGTAGATGCTTTTGTAGGCATCCTGCAGCTCGATGTATTTGCCGACCACGGCGATGGAGACACGCTTGCGCGGGCGCACCACGCGCTCGACAAATTTGGCCCAGTCCTCCATGCGGGTTGGCTGAGTCTCGAGACGAAGCGCCTCGCAAACCACCGTATCGAGCCCTTCTTTCTGCAGCATGAGGGGAAGTTCGTAGATCGTGTGATCGACGTCGCGGGCTTCGATGACCGCGCGCTTGGGAACGTTGCAGAAGAGCGAGAGTTTTTCGCGCACATCTTCGTCGAGCGCGTATTCCGAGCGCGCGATGACGATCCTGGGCTGCAGACCGATCTCGCGCAGCTTGGCCACGCTTTGCTGCGTGGGCTTGGTCTTCAACTCGCCGGCGGCCTTGATGAAGGGAACGAGGGTGACGTGGATGAGCATGGCGTTACCATCACCCTCCTCGAGCAGATATTGCCGGATGGCCTCGAGGAAGGGCAGGCCCTCGATGTCGCCAGTCGTGCCGCCGATCTCGATGATCGCGATGTCCGCGTCCCCTTTGCGCGCCAGTTCGTGAATGCGCGACTTGATCTCGTCGGTCACATGCGGGATGACCTGCACCGTCTTGCCGAGGTAATCGCCGCGCCGTTCGCGGGCGAGAACGGTCTCGTAGACCTGCCCGCTGGTCAGATTGTTGGGACGTCCGAGCACGCAGCGGGTGAAGCGCTCATAGTGGCCGAGGTCGAGATCGGTCTCCGCCCCGTCGTCGAGCACATAGACCTCACCGTGCTGATAGGGACTCATCGTCCCGGGATCGACATTGAGGTAGGGGTCGAGCTTCTGCATGGTGACGCGCAGGCCGCGGCTCTCCAGCAGCGTGCCGAGCGATGCCGCGGCCAGCCCCTTGCCGAGGGAACTGACCACGCCGCCGGTGACAAAGATAGTTTTCATGATTTACGAAGAGCGCGTGACGCTTTGGCCAAATCGCCCGGAACATCAACGCCGACCGAACCACGCCGCACTACAATAACACCGATGGGAACCCCGTGCTCCAGCGCGCGCAATTGCTCGAGTTTTTCCGCGCGCTCCAGCGGCGTCGGCTTCCAACGCACGAAATCGAGCAGAACCTTGCGCCGGTAGCCGTAGATGCCCTGATGACGGAAGTATTTGACTCCTCCCCCCGCATCGCGGTCGTGCGGGATCGGGCTGCGGGAAAAATAAAGCGCGCGGCCGTCCAGATCGGTCACGACTTTGACCACATTCCGGTTGCGTAGATCGGCTGCGGCGGTCAAGGGGTTGGCCGCCGTGACCATGCCGAGGCCCGGTTGCGCGATTAACGCGGAGGCCAACTTGTCGATCGTCGACGGAGCGATGTCCGGTTCGTCGCCCTGCACATTGATCACGATGCGGACGCGGGGAAGTTTGGCCGCCACTTCAGCCAAGCGGTCGGTGCCCGTCGGATGCCGGGGCGAAGTCAACGCCACCTCGGCGCCGAAAGCGAAAGCCACCTCGGCGATACGCATATCGTCCGTCGCGACGATCACACGATCTACCTGCTCGGCCCGCAACACCCTTTCCCAGACATGCTGGATGAGCGGTTTGCCACGCAAGACTGCCAGCGGCTTACCGGGGAATCTGGTCGAGGCCCAGCGGGCGGGAATGATGGCGACTACTCCCGGCATGGTGCCTCCTGGAGAATCCAATCAACCGCGAAGCCGATGTCCGGAACGACGGCATCCGCGCCGCACAGGCGATGCTCTTGGCCGTAACCGGTCTGGACGAGTATGGTCCGCAACCCGGCCCGCTGACCGCATTGGATATCGGCCGTGCGGTCGCCGACGAAGAAAGAGTTGGGAAGATCGAGGCCATGATCGCGGGCCGCTTCTTCGACCATTTTCGGCGAAGGCTTGCGCCGCTCGCTCGGTTGCTCCGGCGTGCTGTCGTCGAAGTAGGTCGCGTCGATCAACGCAGGCTTGAGTTGCCACAGGACTTCCTCCTGCACCCGGCGGAAATCCTCATGTGTGAAATAGCCGCGCCCGATTCCGCTCTGGTTGGTGATGATAAAAAGACCGTACCCCGCGGCAGAAAGCCTGAGCAGCGCCTCGGGGGCCCCGGAAATCACGCGCACCCGCGAAGGGTCGTCGCAAAAGTTCACTTCCTCGATGAGGGTGCCGTCGCGGTCGAAAAACACGGCCGGGCGGTCAGCGGGCATGGTCTGCGAAACTGGCCAGCAGTTCGTCCGGAGTGAGTGTGGCGGTGCCGAGCTTCCCCACGACCACACCACTGGCATGGTTGGCAATCTCCGAGGCCTCGAGCGGCGAGGCGCCCGCGCAGAGAGCCAGCGTGTAGAGCGCGATGGCTGTGTCCCCCGCGCCCGAGACATCGAAAACCTCGCGGGCGCGCGTCGGCGTGTGGTGGCGCACACCGTCCTTGGTCAAAAGCAGCATGCCGAGTTCGCTCAGGGTGATGAGAAGTTGTTCGGCTTGCCATTTGGCGAGGAGAATTTTTCCGACCTCCAGCAACGCATGGTCAGCGAGAGGATCGGGCGCGGCTTCGGACCAAGGGACCCCGGCAGAGGCGAAGGCCTCGTGGCGGTTGGGCTTGATCACCGTCGCGCCATGCCAAGGGAGCGGATTGCCGGGATTCGGATCGACCGCGACCAGACGGCCGGCCGCGCGCGCACGTTGGACGATTTCGGCCGCCAAATCCGCGTCGAGCAATCCCTTGGCGTAGTCCTCGATGATGATGGCATCGACCTGCGGAAGCGCGGCATCGAGCGCGCGCAGCAGGGCGGCTCTTTCGCCGGGGCCGGGAGGTTGCACCATCTCGCGATCCACGCGGACCACCTGCTGGGTACGCGCGATGATACGGGTTTTCACCGTGGTGGGGGCGTCCGGCCGCAGAACGATCCCGGCTGTGTCGATGCCACCAGCCCGCAGAAGGTCGCGCAAGCGGACGCCGGCAGAATCGTCACCGGCCAAACCCAGAACTGACGACCCGGGGGTGAAGGCATGGAGGTTCCGGGCCACATTGGCCGCCCCTCCGGGATAAAAAGTTTCGCGGTCCACGGCCACCACCGGAACGGGTGCCTCGGGGGAAATGCGGGAGACTTTGCCCCAGATAAACTCATCCAGCATGAGGTCACCGACCGCGAGAATACGACGGTCGGACATAGCTTTGATGATTTTTTGCACGCGCGCAGCGCTGGGCACCTGATCCACGAGGAGCTTTTTATGCTTTATCTTGGCACCTTCCCAAGTGAAATTTGTCCTACTTTGAGAACGATCTTCCGTCTCCTCCTGATTTTCAGCACCTGCGCACACGGATTATTCGCCTCGGAGCCCCCGGCCAAGAAGATTGACTTGAGCCAGTTTCCCGCACAAACCGTCGACAGCGTGGTCGTGCCTGTGCCGAGCGAGGTCTTCGCCGTGCTCGATCAGATGGGCAACCCGAACTGGCGGGCCGAGCTGGGACCCAAGAAACCTTTCGCCACGACATCCGACCGGGCTCAGGACGCCCTGCTCCTCGGCACGGTGATCGCCGACGGATTCATTGCGGTGGAAGCCGAGGACAGCGAGAGGGTCAAGGAGATCGGCCGCAACGTGCTCAC